>DAINQQ010000062.1:0-26345 GCA_036742645.1 Flavitalea sp. | reverse complement strand
ACAATCACTTGCATTCCTTTACAGCAGGACTGAACAATTCTAGTGATAGGTACCTGTCATGTTCCACCAGAATATCACCAGTATGATTTTAGAAAAAAGCAAGCGGTCTCAAAAGATTTTAAACTGTATTACTGGTCAAGCTGGCACAATATTTACCGTAATATAAGTGTGGCTTTCTGAGGGGTGTTTTCTAACGAAATCTGAGATGATACCCTCGTACCTGATCCAGGTAATGCTGGCGTAGGAATAGGAAGCTCAGGGGGTTTGGTAAACACCAAAGCCCCTGTTTATTTTATACAGGTCGCATGCAACGTTTTGTTGAGTAATGTCCCCATCAAATTATTTAAATGAAGAGGCTGCCCTGATAGGCGCAACTTATTACTGTACACACAGGTTAATTTTACGCTGTTTAAATATTCCAAATTGCCTTGAAATCGTAAGCAGCCTGACGTTAGGGTGCATTCAGTTACCGAATAATTCATGTAAAATTTCTTTACTGCGCATGATAATAATGCTGTATATGAGCGTGCAATTTCTTTACTCCCTCCTGCTGTGTTTGTAAAAGTTCTTTGATATCCAGTTCAAGAGAGGATAAGGAAAGTGCGGTAGAGTAAGCATTGAAAGTCGCCAGTTCATTATCAATACAGATTTTGGCCATCGATTTTTGATCAGCAGGGATAATGGGTTTTTTTCTGCTCGCCCAGGTTTTATAAATTTTACCTTCTCCGGTATTTGCAACCCGGATTTTTTCTTTTAATTGTCGAACGAATTCTATGCTTTCTTCCAGGATTCTTTCAAACAGCGATTTTATATCGAGCCCGGCGCTTTTTAAATGCAGAAGCACTTGTGTATAATCCTTGATCCTGTCTTCATGAATGTGGACAAGATCATACACTACTTCGTTTGTTGAGACCTTACTGTTCATAAAGCATGTCTTTAGTTGCTGTTTTCTGCAAAAGAACCAAGCCAAAAACTTAGCACCTGGGCAATACTTAACCCTCAGGTAACAGCGGTGATGGCTGACCTGGTTTCTCAGGAGGTGTAATTTCAGGTGGAAGTATATCGGGCGCCGTTTCCGGCTCGCCTTCAGGCATAATCTCAGGTTCAGTATCCGGCTTCTCTTCCGGCCGATCAGGCACTTCTGGCTTTTCCGGAACAGGCTTTATTTCAGGCGTCTTTTCAGGCTCGATATCTGGTGGTCTTTTTTGTGATTGCATTGAATTACTTTTTATTTTATAAAGAACAGATCAAAAAGCAAACCAGAGGGCAGGCGGTTACGAAACGCAATGAAATGTTTTACCAGAGAAAAGGCAGCTGTTCAAAAATTGCACGTGCAATCTCTTTCTCCGATGAGGCATCCATCACGCCCATTTTTTTCTGCCCGAGAAGCTGCCTGCTCAACCTGGTTCATAATTAGGGAAAATTGCATCACCTTGTCTTTGAATCGAGTGCTATTTAGCATGGGGGTATTTTAAAAGCCCATCCACCAAATTGCTCCATTGTAATTTTGAAAAGACGGCAATCCCTGCGGATCCAACAACCGCGTCGCGGATCTTATCGGTAACTGTGCTTGCTTCTACATTCGGCTTTACGTTCCGGTCATAGACAGCTGCGGTGATTTTTTTGCCTTCCCTGGTCACAATAAAATTGCTCGTTGCATCAGCGTCATAAAAATGGGAGGTGTCTCCCTGGCTTTTCCCCGGAGACGGTGCGGGACGCACCCGGATGCCTAAACTTTCCATACCAGGCTCAGTTACTTCTTTCACTTCCTCAACGTTTACCCAGTCATATCCCTGGCCAGATTTGGTGCCCGGGCCAGGAATGTCGATCCTAAAATAACAACCTTTGTAAACCTCGCTTTTCACAGGATAACCCTTCTCATTCGTGACCTGGAACTCTGCAGAAAAATCACCTGCGAGGTTTTTCCAATTATTTACATCCAATAATCTTTTACGAACAGTTCGAAAAAACGAGAGCGCGTCCCGTTCCGTCTGCAGTGTTATGGCTTTTTCTGTTTTTAGGGAAAAGCCGGAATCCTGCTCGGGAACAATACCGGTTTGGTTCTTTTCTTTCATAGAAAACCATTCAAAAAAAATGTGCCATTAATAAGATTGGCGAAAAGATGGATACTTTCAGGCCGCTGGTACGTTAATATTAATGTTCCTATGAAAACTATGAATACTCTTTGGCATCCAAAAAAGAGTGATCAGGCAGCTTATTGCCTCCCAGCCTGTTCTAAAGGAGCTTGCTTTTGCATTAGACAGGCGTTCTCATGGTCAATTGATAAAAAATTATGCTTCCTAAACATTAACGCAAGCATCAGCATAGAAGAGTGGTGCTGTTATCGCCCAAGGATAACCAAGAATTAATAAGTTGTACGAGAAACCAGGGTAGAAATAAACAATACTTATCAACGGCGTTACAGCGGCATTGGCTATGAATGAAATTCTCACCCATTTCTGAAAGCCTTGTTTTCCAAACAATGGAATGGCTACAAAACTTGCTAAGCCCATAAATATGTATCCTAATGCGTCAAAATTCCAAAACAAGGAATGTGGTGTTTGCTGAAGTATGCGTACTTCATTCAATTCACCTTTCATAGTGGCAGGGATCACTGTGGCCAGTTGTACCACATAGTTTGCTGTAACAAATACTGCATATAAAGTTGCAAAGATTAGTGCTGCATGGCTCCAGAATTTTTTACTATTCGGAGTTAGGTAGTGAAGCGCAAGAATTTCTATAATAAAAGGAAGTACTATGCAAAGGGATGTGGCGTAGATTAGTATTTCATCTATCGGGTAAGTGAGAATCCCATAGAGCTGTAACACCTGAACGACACAATAGGATACAGTTGCGCTGAACGCAAAAAGACCGGCCCAAAAACCGATTCTGTAAAGAGTCTCATTCAAGATCTTAGTTTATTATAGGCTAATTCCACAAACAATTGGCAGTATAAAAGTCAGGTCAATGGCCTTGTTAGGCGATGATACAGGTCTTTCGAAATGGTGATTTTCGTCATTTCGAAGGAGCATTGGTTAAAAATGCCATAAAGTGGTACCGCGAGCTGACCTGCTTTCATTCATGCAGTCTCATTATTTACTTCCGGGGACCAGTTGAACGCGGTTGAGTGTATAACTAAAATCTTCATTGCCGACCCTGAATTCTTTATTTTCATCTAAGACAAAAAGAATGTTTCCGTCCCCCTTCAGCAAAAAGAAAGAAGTACCCGCTTTCCCTAACTTCAACTGGTAAACTTCTGCAGCAGGATTTGATCTTATACCTTTAGTGATCGCCCATTTACCTTCGAGAACTTTTTGCCGGTAAGAATTTCCTTCCAGTTGGACTACATCGCCGGCTCCAAGAATATCGAAGCTATACACGGTTGGTTGAAATGTAACAGGATCCCTGTAAAGGGTGAGGCTCAATTTTAGTTTTGTGCAATCGTCATCCGGTACTATTTCCAGTTGCCTTATCATTTCGCGACACGGCGCCCTTCCCTGGAAAATACCGAAAACAGATTGTCCCGTAGGTATGGGATGGAAAGTGATGGTTTGTGAAAGTTTATTGTCGGCAGCTGCTGTTTGCGCTGTTGAAAGATTTATCCCCATGCAAGAACATGCAGTCGCAAATAAAACTAAGATATGTTTCATACGTTTTATTTTATTTGTTTCCGATCCTGTTCAGTGTATAACTCCATGCGGCACTTCCTATCATCAGGTGCTGGTCGCTATCCAGCAAATGAAGAAGATTGTCATTGAGTTTTAGAAAAGAGATCGTTTTGTTCGTTTTATTATCAATTAACTGGTATACCTCCGCCTCTGGGTTAGACCACATTCCTTTAACAATTGTCCAGTTACCTTCCAATTCCAATTGTTTTCCTCCCCCAATCAACCCGGTAGTTCCCTGTTTAGGCAACCCGTAGACACAATGAAGTTTGTAAGTCGTTGGTGCGTTGTTAGAATCATCCTGATAAAGTGTAAGATTCCATTTCATGAGTTTACAATCTGCATTAACCGGAATTCCGGGTAAAGGTTTTGTGCCCTCGGTGCAGGGAGTGCTTGCTACAAAACTTCCAAATACGGAACTATTTTCCGAATCCTTTTTTTGAGAACAGGAACTTGTTACAAAAAAAAAGAATAAAGAAGCTGTACATGCAAATTTTAGCTGCTTCATGCATTTAATTTTCAGGAAAGTTAGATCCTATGAACTAGGCAGCATAAAAATTTACACCTGCGAACAAAGAAACTTGACAAATTGTAGTCCAGGCCGCCTTAATTAAGTCGCACTTCCCGCAGAAATCAAAAAGTTATGCCGAGGCTTCTAAAGTTATGTTCATACCCAACAGAGTGCGTCAGTTATTGCCGGTCAAGATTTTTGCTCATGAATCACTCACTTTTTTTGAAAGGAAAAGTAGGTATCCGAGTGGATAGTGAAATAAAAAAAGCCGGCAAACACTACGATTTGCGGGCTTTTGAATTCTTTGATATTGATTTCCGCGGAGCCTGGGATTCCAGGCGAACCCTGATGACCTTCTATCCTTCCTGCAATTGATTAAGGTGGCAAAAACCCCCATCAATCATTAGCGATTTGGGCAAGCTGCCGTGCCGGCAAGAACATTTTCACCGATCACACCAAGGCAGATTTTCAATCAATGATGAATTGATGAAATCATTCACCCCATTGGAGCATTCCCACATTTAAGAGCGCCAGTCGTTTGACCAGCCTGGAAAAATTAAAGGAAGAACTTCGCGAACCACGATCCGACGTAATCAATGGCCACCATTCAACACTGATCGAATTTGTGGACTGCATGTTGTGTTTACTGGACAGTGCAGGTAAAGCCGGATTCACATTTGATCAAATCCGCGGTGCATTCCAGCGAAAATTTGAGATCAACAGGACACGGGACTGGAAACAGAACTGTAATGGAACATATAGTGAAAAATATCCTGGTACATCATCCGCATTATCGATTCGATTCTGAAAAGTGAAACCCGTTAATAATCTAAAACGCTAAATGATGACCACCACCATCACAGAAGCACCACTGACTAATCATACGACCAGCTATTTTCGACAAACCACAATAATAAACTGGCATGTGATTGCATGATTCACATCGAGCTGGCGCCAGCCGGCGGGATCGGTGAATCCGTCCTGGAAGAAACAATTTTTGAATTCAGAACACAGGACCACAGCCATCCGGGGACGAAATGGAAACTCATCAAGTCTGTCCGGCTGGAACTTTGCCAGTCGCCCTTCGTCCACTATACCCTATTTAGGTATTACATTATTGTTGTATTGCCCGGGCTATAGAATAAATGAACCTTTGCTAGTATTTTTTCTTCATCGATAAAATAGTTTTTATGCGTACCAACCTGCAACCATCCATTCGTAAAGATGCATTGATCCTTGTGGCTATCATACTGCCGATGTTATTTTCTTGTGCCAAAACACTACCATTAGGACCTGAGGGAAATGGTCTGGACCCGACTGACCTGGCAACCATTTTAGAAAACAAGCTAAAGAACAATTGCGTGGGATATGCATTCACAATTTCTTATAAGCAGAACATGACGAACTTTCGGTCGGGAGGAGAAGCGCGCCGCAGCCAGGATGAACCAGCTCGAGTTATGGGAATATTTGATAAATTCAACGCCGCCAGCATCAGTAAGACAATTACAGCGGCAGCATTAATAAGATTATTACTCGATAAAGACAACGTTGGTCTTGATTCTCCCTTCTGGACTTATTTGCCTTCGCATTGGACAGTGCATAACAGCATTAAGGGCATAACTTTCGCACAATTGCTTGCACATAAAAGTGGTTTTAAGTTCGCAACTAATGTTAGCTATGCTGAAGAAAAACAAAATATGGCGGCCGGAGTAAACCCCAATGATATCGGAAAATACGATTACAACAATAACAATTATGGTATTCTTCGGTTAGTCATTCCAATCCTTGCGGGTAACAGTATTATTAACATTGACAAAAACTCTCTGGACTTCCTAATAGCGGCCCAGGAAATCGCACAAGCTCAGCAACTGGCAGATTATTATATTGCTTACGTACAACAGAAAGTATTTGACAAAACAGGTGGCGCCATGCAGAATATGGCTTGTAAACCTACGGATACTTATCCCGCCTTATGCTATCAGTTTCCGAAGACCGCTGCAAAAGGCACCGATTTTGGCGACATGACTCTCACTTGTGGTTCAAGAGGATGGAATATTTCAGCTTCCCAATTAGGATTGTTTTTCCGTCAACTGCATTACACTACAAACATTTTGCCCAAAAGCCTCAGCGATAAAATGAAGGATGAATTGATGGGCTATGATTCTAAGGGTACTACCAAGGACGGAGTTAGTTACTATTGGAAAAACGGTTTTTATCCAGGCTCGATGAATGCCGGGGAAATCAACGCCTGGATTATTGGCTTTGGCAATGACATACAGATCGCACTTATTATCAATTCGCAATTTACAGGAACGGATAATATTGGTACAACGCTTATAAAATCGTTTCAGGAATGGTATCAATAGTCATTGCTGCAAAACATGATCCATCATCGACATGGATGTAAGCCAGCATTTTGTCCCTACAGCTTAGTATAGCTAATATTTATATTCATCATTTCAGCATCATTCTTTCCGTTCCCTGGTATGATTTTCTCCACTCCTTTATGTACAGAATAGACTTCTATTATTGTTTACACCAACTTTTGTAAACGTTAACTGACGAAGTCCTGAAATAAACTGTAAATCCTCAATATTGAACCAATGGCTTTCCTCTCACAAAATATTTACTACCCTCTTTTATTTCACTCAGGTATTCTTCAATTTCCACCTTTTGATCCCTCACCTCCATTTTCACAATCATGAATTTCAGTATACTGATCAAACAAAAAGTAACTACCCTTAAAAAACAAAACATTTCTATCATAATCCAATTGGCCCTTCTGTATTTTTTTATAGTTAAAACGGACTTCACCTTTGTTTACTCCACTTCCAACATTTTGATTAACTCTTGAATCGGAACTTACCAATTAAATATCGGCTTTCAACTGCCTTACAGAGTCTTCAGGTAACCTTCATGATTTCCTTAAAGAATACCGTTTGAGAAGGTAAAACGCAACTAGCATTAAGTCATAAGCCTTATGTGCGGCCAATGGTAAGCCATTGTGAGGATTGGGTATATTTGGTTCCAAGTAGCACCTGATAAATTGATGGTTGTATTGTTGGTTCCGCTTGTATTTATTGATAGATGACGATGTGCAAGATCTAATGATGACAAAGAATGCGGTGGATACCTTAAAGAAATCCGAAGGAGAAGAATTTATTACAGAAATTGTCAGAGTGGCGAAAATGTAAGAAGACAGCTTTTATTTATGACATCGCAAGTGTAAAATTCCATACACGTTATCAATTATTAGTTTCTTCACCAACGCTATCAAACGGATCTAAATTAAAAAGAGGGAGCCCCACCTCCGTCGTCTGAGGCATTGGAATCGGATACTGTATCGTCGGCGCTGTTTTTATTTTTATTTAAGGCCTCCATGAGCCAATTAGGAGGACCGCCAATATTTATCTGATCAGCGACAGATACATTGCTGTTATCGTTATTAGCTGCACCTATATTAGGAGCACCTCCATCGTTTACATTATTCAAAGAAACAATTGTTGATAGAGGATCAGATGTTTCACTGACGGTAGTGCTGGTAGCAGTAGATTTGCCATCACTTATTTGAATTATAATTTGCATACCCAGGATGTTTACAAGTTGAGAATAGCATACCTGGCTTCAAAATTTATTGTGCCACTGGTAAGGTTTTTTACTTCTATAAAGTATTTTATTTTATCGCTTGCCTGCCTGTCTACCTTAATTTTCCATTCTAATTGTGCATTTCCGTCCACTATGGGAGAAGTAGGAACACAATACCACACTACATGCCATGTTGCAGGCCAACTATGTGTGAACCATGAGGCTGTGCCATTGGCGGCAACAGAACCTGAGAATTGAACACCTATTTGCATATTAATTGCTTTTAAAGATGATTAGTTGTTTGTGAATTATAGCATTGGATTATGAAGCTAATACACAAAATCTTGCTTCCACTGTTACTGTCTGGTTGATAAGATTTTTTATCTGGATGAAGTATTTTAAGAGTCCGAAAGCCTGCCTGTCAACTTGTACCTTAAATTCTATTTGTGCGCTTCCATCCTGGATAGGTGATGTGGGCACCACCGTCCAGATAACCTGCCAAATGTCGGGCCAGCTATGAGTAAACCATGTTTGTGTTTGTGCCGCTGCTACCTGACCTGTAAACTGTACGCCACACCAGTGCGGAGCGCCTACTACAGCCTGTACCAATTGACGTAAATTTGGTTGACTACCTATACGCTGCGTGACAGGCGTACCGGTGCCGGCTTGCTGCGGAGTGCCTGTGCTACGTAATAACTGGCGCATACGGCTAGGCGTGAGTATGGGCCTCCGGGCGGCTCTTTGTATACCCTGCAGACAAGCTACTGCACCTGTAACAATTGGCGAAGCACTGGAAGTGCCACTAAAAAAATCAGTATACCATTCGTTTCTGTTGTTGACGTTAGTTCCTGTTATATCGCCATATCCTGTGGTAGTAACACCACTCCCCCATCCTTGGGTATCTACACAGTTGCCATGGTTCGAAAAGCCGAGACGCGACCGAGCGGCCCCCCAGTTACCACCATTAGTACCCGGTGGAGGAGCACCAGCGCCTACTATTATTGCTCCGCAATCCATGCCGGCGCTCCTGGTAAAAGGATTTCGCCACCATGATGGAAATCCTGCTGGAGGGGTATTATAAATCGCATCATTTAAATTTTGAGACCCATTACCTGCTGCCTCCACAACGATAACTCCTTTTGAAGTAGCGTACTGGATAGCAAGAAAGTCATCAGGCCACCATTCAATAGCTATAAAACCCATTTGTGTATCGCCTCCCGGGAAATTAGGTCCTGGCCGGTGTTGTTCGATAAGAATCACATCTCCGGTTCGAAGTGCATCAGCGGCTGCTCGTATAGCACCTGCAGAATTATACGCGAGCATATTATTTGTAAATACAGAAATCGCTCTAAGTTGCGCATTAGGACAGATACCGGTAACACCAAATGAATTAGTATCACCACCCACTTCACCCAGCACGGCAGTACCATGCTGGAACCATCGGGCATCGGTGGTATGGTTAAATCCTCTTATCAATCCACCGCTGTTAACAGCAAGATCTTCATGAGTGAAATTCCAACCGCCTTCAATGTCAATAATACCCACACCATCGCCTCTACCCCCCGCAAGTGTCCAGGCATAACGGGCATCAACACCTACTGGTGCTGCATCCAGATAAGTTTGATGGGTAGTTAAATTAGTGGTTATAGGGACACTTCCGTCTGAATCAGCCATGCTGCCGGGGGGCTTATCCCCTTCGTAATAAACCGGAGGTTCTCCAATAGGCTTAATATAAGCTCCTTCAACAATATCCAGTTGGTTTAAATCAACTACTACTGTTTCCAGGTTTGTATCAGGTGTTGTCTGAATAATATAAAATGTACTCATCCGCGAAAGATTTGCAGGGGCAGCAGCCTTTTCAGCTCTGGCAACAAATGATGCCACGTCAGTTTCAGTTTCGCCAAAGACTGGCATCAATTCAAGCCCATTGGTAGAAAGGGTTTGTTGCAATTCAGCTTCCGGAGCACCACTATCCATACTACTTATGCTTCGCATCTTAGAAATTACGGACCCAACTCCTTCTTTTAAAATAACAATAACCTGTGGAGGAGGACCGGAAAATGGTTTTTGGTTTGATTGGTTGTTCATGAACTGGTTTTAAAAATGATAGATGTATCTATATGTAGGGTGGTGAAGTGTCAGGCTTTAAGTATGCTGCGTCTACACCGGGAAGCTTCATTAGTTCGTTGATAATGCTATCAGCATTTTCGGTATTTTCCAAAGTATAATAATGAAAAGCACGGCTGCCAAAAATGACGGGCTCGCCTATAGTATTTAATCCAAACCGTAAGAGAGGCTGTTTAATGGAATCATTGGATTCAGGATGAATATCTGAACTTGTTTCTAATACAAGTGTCATCTATCAAAATTTTGAATCGAATTAGTAACATAATTCTTCACCCCTGCAGTTATCAATCATTGACCTTTTGCGCAGATACCAATTAATTTATCATTCTGGCCCAGACTACTAATTTAAATTAAAATAAAATAAAAAGGATGAAATCGCACCTATTTTTTAGAAGTAGTAAAATACAAAACTTGATCTTAAGAACTATAGCTCAGCTTTAGTCGAAGCTGCTGCTGATTAGCGATATGACCGTTTGTTCTTCCGCCGCCTCGCCATATACGCCAATGTAATGCGTGTGCCTTTGCAAATAGACCATCGTGAACCGTCAATAATTCTCTACCTGTAATAATCAAATTATTTCGGAAGGCACCGCGGATGACAATCTACACACACTACTCCGCCCATTGGTATCGCTGAGACCTTTAATGACCCCAGCATTTTCTCATGAACGCATGTCGCAACAAATTGGTACTGATGCATACTTGGTCTTTGACTTGTACCAGGTAAAACAATTAACTGGAATGGATAGAAGAATACAATGAAATAAGACCACATGAAGCATTGAAATCTGACACCCGCGGAATGGAGCAACAAGCTACTCAACAATGAAAATTACCAATCGAATGCTATCTGAAGAAAGGGCTACTTACACTCTGTGTCCTGATAAATTAATGCCAGGAAAGAAAATATTTTTGTTAGGAAGATTGTATTTCGTAAACACATTTTTCATTGCTGTGACAACATTTACAAGTGATTTTGTGGAGAAGAAAAGGTCAACGGGAATGCCGCTCTACCAGTAGATGCCAATGCTTTTCAGATAATTGCAAAATTAATTTTTGAAGTGTTTTGACTATTGCCCCGATTAAAAAAACCTCATAAACTTTACAAGATGAGCATGGAGTTAACATAAATATACTACGGTGGAAACAGCAAAATGAATTAAATTCACGGTTAAACAGGATACAAATTTTCCTGCGTTGAAAATAGTAATTCAAGAAACCACTAGAACTAATGCTTATGACGATCAGGAAACTTACCTCGTGCCTTCTGCTTATGCTATCAGTTTCTCTCACCATTCATGCACAGGAAAATACAGCTTCCGTAAAAGGTGTAGTGAAAGACGATAAAGGAAATCCGGTTGTGGGAGTGAGTGTGCAGGCTATTAATACTTCCACCAACGCAAGTTCCGGGACACAAACAGATTCCTCGGGAGCTTTCAGCTTTCAACGGCTGCCAGTAGGACCTTACAGTTTTACATTTACTATGATTGGTCTACAAGGTCAGAACTTAGGTGGTTACTCACTCAGAGCTGGTGAAACCACTACCCTAAATGTCGCTATGAGTGAATCATCCCAATCGTTAGATCAAATTACGGTTATTGGTTATGGTAGCCAGCGAAAACGCGATCTTACCACAGCAGTTGTCGGTATCAGAGCGAAGGATATGGAAAATCTACCTATCAATAATGTAGCGGAAGCCATGGTTGGAAAAATGACAGGTGTGCAGGTTGTCCAGGGCACTGGTCAGCCGGGAAGTCCCTTATCCGTAAAGGTTAGAGGCGTTGGAACCATCACAGCAGGCACCGAGCCGCTTTACGTTATAGACAATCTTCCTACTTCCGGGAACAATCTCAATACGCTGAATACATACGATATCGAATCGATAGAAGTATTGAAAGATGCATCATCATCGGCAATTTATGGATCCAGGGGATCGAATGGCGTGGTGATGATCACTACCAAGCAGGGTAAAAGAGGAAAACCCGTGTTAGCGGTGAACTCAATGGTTGGCGTACAAAGTGTCGCCAGTAAAATCGATATGCTCGATGCTTACGGTTATGCATCAATCGTGCAGGATGCAAGAAATAATGCTTATTCTGATCAGATGGTGTCCAATAACCTCAGGCGGCAGGCGCAGGGATTAGCTCCCATCAATTTCACTCTAAATGATGACAATGCCACAAGGCTTATCAACACTGGCAATAATACGAACACGATTATTCCGGTTGAAGTACTGCCTTATTTAAGCGGAACTCAGGGACTTGTAAATACAGACTGGCAGGACGAGATTTTTGAGAAAGCATTGATGCAGGACTATTCGGTATCTATTTCGGGTGGGTCTGACAATTTGCGCTACTATACTTCTTTGGAATACATGAACCAGGATGGCATCATCATCAATAGCAATTTCAAACGCTATGGTGCGCGTGTTAATCTTGATGGTAATAGGGGCATTTTCAAATTTGGTTTAAATTTCAATCCGTCTGTCATCAGGGAAAATAGGGTAAACAGCGATGGTACTTATGCCAGCGCGGAAGGTGGTGGTGTGGTTTCATCTGCTTTACACTACGCTCCTATCTGGCCTGTTTTTAATCCCGATGGCTCTTACAGTTTTGCTGAAAATTCCTGGAATGGTGATGCAAAAACAACACTCCCTAATGGCACCGTGGTAAGTGGCAACAACCAGACCCAGGCCTGGAACCCGGTAGCGCTGGCCAGGATGCAAAAATTCAATGTAAACTCCACGAGAATGCTTGGAAATATTTTCGCGGAAGCTGCATTTACAAAAGATCTTAAATACAGGATCACATTTGGCTATGATTTGTTTAACTATCGTACCGATAAATTCAGGCCGTCTACGATTCCATTGGCGAATACTGCAGGTAATCCTGAGGCTAATGCAACTGGTTCATCAGAAACAGGAACTTCTCTAAACTGGCTTGTTGAACAAACCCTGACCTACAACAAAAAAATAAACGAACACAGTTTCGCATTGCTGGGCGGCTGGTCCCTCCAAAAAGATGATGTAAAGAGCAACTATGCGTTTGCTTCATCAGGATTTATCAGCAACCAGATCCCAACGCTGAATGCAGGAATTGTTACGGCAGGTAATTCCCTGCAAAGCCAATGGAGTTTAGCATCCGGTATAGCCAGGGTTCAGTATAATTATATGGGAAGATATCTACTGACTGCCTCTATAAGAGCTGATGGCTCATCTAAGTTTGGAAGCAATAATCGCTGGGGCTATTTTCCTTCTGTATCTGCAGGATGGAGGTTGTCTGACGAAACATTCTTTCACACTTCCAATCTTATTTCCGATCTGAAACTCAGAGCCAGCTATGGCCTGACTGGTAATTTTAAAATCCCTAACTATGGTGCCTTAGGTTCCCTATCGTACTACGCGTATGTATTTGGTGGAAGCACCCCTGGTTCAGTTAATGGTGCAGCGCCGAGCAGCCAACCTAATCCTGATTTGAGTTGGGAGAAAACAGCGCAGACTAATTTAGGTGTAGATGGCGGATTGTTCGGCAACAAGTTGACCTTCTCATTTGATTATTATAATAGTAATACCACCGACCTGCTGCTAAATGTTCCGGTGCCACTTTCAACAGGATTTAGTACAGAATTGGTGAACATTGGAAAGGTAAACAACCAGGGATTTGAAGTTACCCTTGGGACGCAACAACAATTCGGTAGTGTAAGCTGGAACGCGTCGGCCAACTTTTCTACAAACAAAAATAAGGTCATTGAACTCGGGCCTGGCAACGCAGATATTATCAATACGGGTTCCGTAGCCAACGCTTACTTTATTACCAGGGTTGGTGAGCCAATTGGCTCTTACTTTTTGCCAGAACAAGTGGGCGTGTTTAAAACACAGGTTGAAGTAAATAACTACCCGCATTTCATTGATGCTGCAAGTAATTATGATTTAGCTACAACAAAACCAGGCGATTTCAAATTTCTAGATGCAGATGGTGATAAAGTTATTGATCTCACCAAAGATCGTGTGGTCATCGGAAGCTACCAGCCGAAATTTACATATGGTTTTGCCACTGATTTTACCTGGAAGGGCTTTGACCTTTCTGCTTCCTTCCAGGGCGTATACGGAAACAAAATTCTTAATCTTGGACGGCGATATTTTTATAATCATGAAGGAAATATGAACAACTATGCTGGAGCAGTAAACCGATGGAAATCTGAATCCGACCCGGGAAGCGGCGCAAATGTTCGGGCTAACCGAGTTGGCAAAGGACAAAATGGGATTACTTCCTCATGGCATATAGAAAATGGAAGTTATTTGAGAATCAGAAATATTACATTCGGCTATTCACTGTCAGGAAATACTTTGCAAAGTACAGGACTGAGTAAGGCAAGGCTTTATGTCAGTGTACAAAATCCATTCACTTTTACGAACTATGAAGGTTACAATCCTGAAGTATCTAACCGTACTGCTACTACTACTAACGGTGAAGACTACGGTGTTTATCCAACTTCGAAAGCTATTTCCATAGGCATTAATGTAACCTTGTAAAACTATCGAGCAATGAAAAATTACAAACTCTATATACTATTTTTTACGATCACGGCTATCGTGTCCAGCTCATGCAAGAAATTCCTGGACTTAAAGCCCATTGATTCGCCGACTGAAGATAATTTTTATGTAGATGAAAAAGGTTTACAGGGTGGATTGACAAGTTGTTATGACGCACTCCAGGACAATGGCCTGTATGGAAATATCCTGCTTTCTCTTACCGAGATTCGCAGCGATAACATGGAAGATAACGATCAGGGTGCCAGCGGTGGAGTACGTTACCAGATTGAATCTTTTGCCGAAAGACCAGACAATACGCTGGTAACGGAAGCATGGCTCGCCTCTTTCAAGGCTATCTATCGGTGTAATGTGATCTTAAGCAGAGCGCCTGAGATACCTATGGACTCTACAAGAAAAAAACAAATCATAGGAGAAGCATCATTTCTTCGGGCACTCAATTATTTCAATGCAACAAGATTGTGGGGCAATCTTCCACTCATCACTAAACCACAACTGAGTGCTGAAGCAAGAAGTAATACAAGGGCAGATACTGCAGCTATCTATGGCCAGATCATTTCGGACCTTACAGTTGCTTTAAATAATTTACCTACGAGTTGGCCCGATGCACAGCGCGGCAGAGCCACCAGCTATGCAGCAAGGGGATTGTTGGCAAAAGTTTATCTGTATCAGAAAAAATATGATTTGGTAGTGTCTACTATACAGCCATTGGTAACTGCTATTAATGCGGGTACGATAGTTGGCCTGGTACCACAACCCAGCACATTTCCAAATGCGATGAAGACCAGCAGGGATATTATTTTTTCTGCAAGATTTCTTTCAGGTGGTATCGGTGAATCAGCCAATCAAAACAATCGTTTCAGAAATGTGGGGGGTAATAATGCTGTGATCATGCCGCAATCACTATTTGAGACAGGTGATAACAGGAAAGCGTTGGTTGCCCCAACAAGCGCGGGTGGAGAAAGGCCTGGTAAGTACAATGGTCCGCAGGTGAATAATGAAGTGAGCATGGACATACCGATTGTCCGGAGCGCTGAAGTGATGCTGATTTACGCAGAAGCACTGAATGAAATCGGTTACCCAAATACAGCCGCATTTACGGCCCTAAATGCAGTACGCACAAACGCCGGCATCACAACGCTTACAACAGCTACGCTAACAAACCAGGCCAGTTTCCGCGCTGCCGTTTATAAAGAAAGAAGGCTTGAACTTGCATTAGAATGTGATCGCTGGTTTGATATTGTTCGTACAGGCCAGATGCCCACGATATTTCCATTAGTGAATGCTTACAGAAAAGTGTACCCTGTTCCGCAAACGGAAATACAAAATATTACCAACCAGGCAGGGTGGCAAAATGCGGGGTATTAGCGTTATGCAAATTCATTAAACATTAGTCGGCTTATCAGCGACAAAAGATATTCACGATTTTAATAAAACTTCGTAACAAAACTTTTAAAATACTGCTACCTGTCAGTTACGGAAATATTTCGGTTCGAACTCAACAACGAGCAATTTTTGTAAAGTCAGATCGAAGTTGAGTCTTTTGTTCTGATAGCTCGTTTAGATGAGCTGTTAAAAATAAGTGCTAAGCCCAAACTGTATTGCTGCCAATCTGGATGGGGGATTCCCTAAAAGGTCAGTTTGCCAATTGTATCGATAGTTTAATCGTAGTACCGTTTTAGATGTAGGTCGCCAGCTCATGGCTGGCATAACAGAGAAGACATCATCGGATATATTACCACCTGTTGATTTAAAAGTTCCCTTGTTCCAGTCAACATATTCAAATCTTATGGCGGCATTTAAAACAGCATTCTCAAAGCCAAACATTGATTTCCTAATTATTGGTTGAACAATATCCATAAAACCACCCTGTTGTTTTCTGCCAAATTGTTCAGTATATGTGTCCGGGATATTGACATTAACCCACGCCCATTCTCCATTGATGGATGTTTTGCTTTTAGAAATGGTAGAGTTGAAATCAACAGCAAACACATCTACGCGTCTTTTTTTATCTAATGTTAGTCCGTCTTCCTTGAACTTGTTATAGACACCACCCATATATGACAATCCAATTTCTCCAATCTTACTATTTTTTACACCGAATTTGCCGGTGATCAGAGGACTTCCATTAAAACTTTCTTCAAAACGCTCACGGTTTTCTTTGCTCGCAGCCAAAAACGTTTTGTTTTCTGAGTTGGCGATAATCTTATCATCAAACCCATTGGTGAAATAGACCTCGTACCCGTAAACCCAATCCTTTGAAAATTTCTTTCCAAATACTCCGAATCCCACATTACTCCAAGTAGCCGGAAGCATTTGTGTAGCCGAAATAGGTCTGTCAACGAATTCCCATTTAGGGCCGTCATGATTTTGATTGAATGCACCGATTGGGTTCATTACTACTCCACCGCGAAGATTGAAGAGAGGCACAAATTCAAAATCAACTGACGCAAACTCGATGTTTATTTCTTTTGTACCATCCTCAAATTCTATTTCTGTTAGAAATTTTATTCGTTTAGAGATGGTAGAAGAAACAAACAATGTTAATCGCCTCATTTGAAATTGATGTCCTTCACTAATACCATTCTCACCCACATATTGATAATTTGCTTCAACGTATCCCCCCAATGCCACGGGAAGTTTACCGGGCTGCAAAAAGGGTCGTTTATACACAGCATCCATGTTCAACGAGAGCGAGTCTGATTTATCTGGAATTCTGCGTAACAGTTGCGGATCTATCTGGGAATACCCTGAAAAGAAAAAAAGAAGATACACATGCAGTAATAGAATCTGTTTCATTTTTTTCTCAGGTCGATGAATAATTGATTGTTAGAAACTGAGACAGGAAAAGTTCGTAATCCCGTTTCGGCGGGACCATTGGTTACCTTACCTCTATTATTGTATTCGCTCCCGTGTGCAGGACATTGCAAATGAGTTCCTGCTACCTGAACCTCAGCGCCCTGGTGAGCACATTCCATCCAGAGTGCAGAATAATCCTCCTCGCTAAAGCGGTATATACATATTGGAAACTGTAGCTCTTCGTTACGTACAATGATATAGGAACGGTAAGATTCCTTTCCTTTTTGATTTATTTTGAAGTCGTCTGTTTCAATAAGTAAGCCGTCTTTGTTTAGCTTTCCTGGAATGTATCGTGTAGTGCTGCATGCCGGTAATAACGCGGTTAAACCTACCGCACCTAGACAAACGGAACAACCGGTCGCAATAAAAGATCTTCTTTTCATCTCAACAGTTGTTTAAAGGGATTCAAGGAACCTGATTAGTCTGGCTTTATCGGCCGGGTTAAGTTGCTGGAAATCATTTTTGCTTTTTGATGCTTCTCCGCCATGTAAAAGAATAGCGTTTTCAATAGTTTGGGCTCTGCCATCGTGCATTAAAAAGTATTGGCCGCCCTGGGAATTTTTTGATAAGCCAAGCCCCCAGAGCGCAGGTGTTCTCCATTCACTGGTAGAAGCTGTTCCTTCAGTGTATCCATCATCCAGCTGAGAACCCATATCATGCAAAAGAAAATCGGAAAAAGGAAAAAAAGTCTTGTTTGATAAGGCAGCAATTGGAGAAGAACTTGTTTTCATCCCAGGAATATGACATTTGCCACAACTGATCTGCGAGAAAATATTCTTTCCAGCTATCACATCTGGATTATTCGTGCTTCGTTGTACAGGAGCCTTAAGCATCTTTAGATATGCAACTACATCTATCACTGTTTGATTGGTTACTTCCGGATCAACCAATTGCCCGTTGTAGACATCGTAAGGTTCATAAGAAGAGGCAATTCCGATATCCTGATTGTAGGCATTAACCGTTTGATGAAACAGGTCATAAGCTGCTGCCTTTTTGCCAAATCGTCCAATATACCTACCGCCTTGTATTACAGTATTCGGTCTTGTGCTTAGATAAGAGGGAATTGATATCCAGTTTGGTCTGCCGGAAATCCCATCCCCGTTTGCATCATTTGGATCGGCCAATGCTAATAGGTCGGAATCAGACATTGCATCGAGAAAACCTAACCCTGTATTTGCAGGCGGGGTAAACTTTGAAAAAGTGGCTCCTATCGGAACAGATTCAGATTGATAATTATAAATGGCTCTATCTTGTAACTGGGGGCCTCCTAAATGCAAGAATTTATTTCCGGTACTATCTGTTTGTCCGAACCGGGTCAAAGTAGTAAAAGGATGACCTTTTCCATCTCCGGCATGACAAGTGCCGCAAGAGGTAGCTACGAAAATTGGCCCAAGTCCTTTATCCGCTGAAAAAATCTCATCATTAAATGCAATGTCTCCCCGAAGGAACTGATTGAGCTGTTCAGGGGTCAAACCTTCCACCGGCCCGTCTAACACCTGATCATCAGCTGGAGCTTTAGGCAGGATTTTTTCGCATGCGATGCCTGCAATAAGGCAAAGCATTAATCCGATAACAGTAAATTTTCTTTTCATAGAACTGAGGCTATTAGAGATACAAAAAAGTAAATTTAGACAAATCTAAATTAATATTTTGGTTAACTATCGCTATTTTGCAGAAAATCATCCATAGTGCATTCATTTACCGAGGAAAACTATCTTAAGGCCATTTTTAAATTGCAACACAATAATGATAACACAGTATCAAATTCAGATCTTTCCAGGCAATTGGAGATTCAATCAGCATCGGTTACCGATATGCTGAAAAAGATGGCTAAAAAGAAGCTTATTCATTATGAAAAATCAAAAGGTGTTAAGCTCACAGAGAAAGGGAAGGAAGTAGCAATTAGTATAGTAAGAAAACACAGAATCTGGGAATTGTTTTTGGTACAAAAATTACAATTCGGATGGGAAGAAGTACACGAGATTGCTGAACAGCTTGAACACATTCACAGTGAAGAATTGATTAACCGTCTCGATTCATACCTCGGTCATCCAAAGGCTGATCCGCATGGTGATCCGATTCCCTCCGTAAATGGAGAGTTAAGCCAGGTGCAAAGAACCACTTTATCAGAAGTAGATGACAGGAAAAGTTGTCAGGTTGTGGGTGTAAAGGATAGTTCTACCCTCTTCCTTCAATACCTTCAACAAGTGAACATTGGAATAGGAACAAAAATAAAGGTCATCGAAAGATTTGCGTTTGATGGTTCTATAATAATAAAGCTAAAAAAGGGCGAACAAATATCAGTATCTAAGAAGTTTGCGGATAATGTGCTTGTAACATCTTAGATCTTTGACTAATATTCTACACATCCATTTTTTGTATTCGTACCGCATTTAAAATTGCCAGAAGTGCAACCCCTACGTCTGCTATAACGGCCTCCCATAAAACAGTAACAACGGCGGCATTCATCTTCCTTCATAGAAATCACTGCTTCCCCAAATAGATTTATATTCTCCAATTTTAATAATTGGAAAAATTTTGGTCAGATAAAATATAGTTATATATTTGTCTACAAAATTGGTGGACTAATAGGTTTCATTATAACCCTGCCGCCAATGACCATACTCGTGTAAAATCACTCAAAGATGATTAAGATTTCGTTCCTCTTTTGCGGATATGCTCCATGTAGCACCACCTGTTGTTGTGCCTAATGCAAATGGTATAATCTATTTTCAAATTCCACTAACTGACATACATTAAAATAGAAATGAAACTTTTTACACGCCTAGAGAAACAGGCAATGAAATTTATACCCTGCGGTTTAATGCAGCGAGAAGCAAAAAGGATAGTATTAGGTTCAGTGATCATTCTATCATTTCACGTTTCGTTTAGCCAGCAAGTCGCACTAATTGAGATCTCGGGGCAAGTTATCGAACAGGAGACTAAGCACCCCCTGGCTGGTGTGAGTGTCAGCGTTAAGGGTACTGTGGCGGGGACAGTGTCGAACAACTCAGGGGTTTTCGTACTAAGAACGAAATCTAAAATACCGTTCACTGTTGTTTTTTCATCCATCGGGTTTAAGCAGCAAGAGTTTGAAGTAAATAGCCTGGGATCTAAACTTCAAGTTGAATTAGCTACTCAAACGGTATTGGGCAATGAAGTAGTGGTGACTGCTTCGCGTGTAGCTGAAAGCATGCTAAAATCTCCAGTCGCTATAGAAAAGTTGGACATCCGGGCAATAAAAGAGATTGCCGCACCTAGTTTTTATGATGCGCTTGAAAATGTTAAGGGGGTGCAAATGATTACCTCGAGCATTACGTTTAAAGTTCCTAATACCCGTGGATTCAATGTGCCAAATAATTTCCGTTTTTTACAACTTATAGACGGTGTAGATATGCAGGCCGCCACTTTAGGAGTACCCCTTGGTAATGCGATTGGTGCAACGGAATTGGATATTGAAGCGGTCGAAATAACCCCTGGTGCGGCTTCAGCTCTATATGGAATGAATGCCATTAATGGTATTGCTAATCTGCAAACCAAAAGTCCGTTCAAATACCAGGGTTTAAGCATTTACCAGAAAATTGGTGTTAACCATGTAGACGGTATTGACAGAGATCCAAGCGTACTTACAGAAACGGCTGTTCGTTATGCAAAAACCTTCAACAACAGATTTGCATTTAAAATTAATTTCAGCGCATTGAAAGGTACTGATTGGGTGGCAAACGGATTGGTTGATCAAAATCCTCAACAACTAGCGTCAGCCAATCCCCGCTTTCCTGAGCTGTCCGGAGAGAATAATCCAGCCGCAGACCAGTGGAGTCGTTACGGCGACGATCGTCAGGCACGGCAGACAATAGCTATTCAGTACTTAGGCAAAACAGAGAGCTTTAACGTTGCAAGGACCGGTTATCTGGAAAAAGATATGACTTACCCCACAGTTAAGAATTTAAAGTTTGACGCTGGATTGTTTTATAAATTAACTGAGAAGTTAGAGCTTTCGTACAGCTACAGGTATGGCATTATGGATGGAATCTTTCAACGTGGTAACCGTATTCAGCTAAAAGATGTAACCGTACAAAATCACAAATTAGAACTTCGCGGAAATGATTTGTTACTGCGAGCTTACGTGTTAAAAGAGAATACCGGAAATTCATACAATCTTAACCCCCTTGCATATAACCTCGATCTCACAAACGCAACCAATGCAGTGTGGGGAACCCGTTTCAAAAATGAATTGCAGGCACAGGTCGACAATGGAACAGATTTGGCAACTGCTATGAAAATGGCAAGAGGTGTTGCTGATCAAGGTCGGTATGAGCCCGGAACGGCCCGATTCAATGACCTTAAGAACACAATAGTTAACTCGAATAATTGGGATATCGCATCAGTAGTACCGGGTGGTGCCCCTAACGGAGGAGCCGCGCTTTGGCAGTATAGCAATACATATCATTTGGACTTCCAGTATAATTTCAGCAAAATTAAATGGGCTAATATTTTAGTCGGCCTGGATGCTCGTTTGTTCGAAGTGATTCCCGATGGGAATACTTTTGTGGATTTTTCAAGACCTTTAGCTGAAAGAACAGTAGCTGATAAGGATGGTTCATTTGGAAAAAACCAATACTATTCCAAATATGGTGCGTTTGGTCAGGTTACCAAGTTATTTTTTGATGAGAAATTGAAACTCTCCGCTTCAGCCAGGGTTGATAATAATCCTGAGTTTAGTCCTAAATTCAACCCACGCATTGCAGTTGTCTACACGGCTGCCGAAAAACATAACTTTAGGGCTTCGTTTCAGAACGGATATCGCTTTCCTGCCTTGTTTGAAGCCCTTTCATTTCTCAATAATGCAAGTGTTCGCAGGGTTGGTGGACTGGCCCGCGTAAACGAAGGTATCGGCTTTTTGGAAAATTCTTACACATTAGCTTCATTCGATGTTTTTACAGCTGCAGTCAACGTAGATGTAGCTGCCGGTATGAATCGCAATGATGCAGCTTTGAAAAACGGGGATGTGCTTAAGGTCGCTAACCTGGCGGTTTCTCAGCCTGAAAGCATCAATTCATTTGAGATCGGATATAAAAGTGTACTGTTTGATAATAAACTCGTGATTGACTTTGATGCTTATCATAATTCCTATAAAGGTTTCCTAGGACAAGTAGAAGTATCGGTTCCTACTTCGGGAAAAGTTGGCTCAGACGCTGCTGTTCTCGATATGCTAACACGTTCGAAACAAAATCGATACCGGGTTTACACAAATGCCAAGAATGTATATAATAGTTTCGGTACCTCGCTAGGCCTCACGTATATGTTTTTTAAGAAATTTAAGATTTCAGGTAACGCAAATTATAATGAGCTTTCTAAAAATCCAGAACCAGACGTTTTCTTGACGGGTTTCAACACTCCGAAATGGGTTACGAATGTTTCACTCAGTAATCGTGAAATAATAAAAAACGTTGGATTTAATATAGTATGGAGATGGCAGGAAAAGGTCTTCTGGGAAAGTACATTGGCAAACGGTGAAGTGCCTGCTTACTCAACGATCGATGCCCAAGTGAATGTACGGGCACCTAAATTGAAATCAACAATTAAGGTAGGAGGTAGTAATATTTTTAATAAAAGATACTATCAATTCGCAGCGGGACCGACTATCGGAGGTCTATATTATGTTGCAATTACTGTGGACGGATTGTTGAACAAATAATAAACCTATTACTGAATTTAACCGATACATAACAATAAAGTAAAGACGGGCAGCTTCTTATTCATTGTGCTGCCCGTTTTCTTTGGTTTAATCTGGTGCGAACACATGAACCGACGAAGGAACAGGGACGCTTTTATGATATGGCATCTGAGCGCAACTTTTTGGGATTTTCTTCTGCTTCTTGGATAAGACTTCATCGAGGGAATTTCATTGTGAACGAACAATAAGTCCCGCGATATCAATGCCTAATTCAATTGTTTCACTCTGATATTTCCGAACTGCACGATACCCAAAGAGTGATAGTATGATTTCAAGTATCTTGCATATGAATAAAAGGCATGGCATTTATTGCCGTGCCTTTTCAACTTAATATTATGGAAATACTGACTATTATTTTTCTGATTCTCCTCAATGGACTTTTTTCCATGAGTGAAATTGCCTTGGTTTCTTCACGGAAATTTAAATTGGAGCATTCTGCCCGGGGAGGAAATGCTGGTGCTCGAAAAGCATTGGCACTTGCCAATAACCCAAATACTTTCTTATCGACTGTTCAAATCGGAATCACACTAATTGGTATTCTAACAGGTATTTTTAGCGGAGAGAAAATTACTGATGATTTAAGAACTGCTATTGAAACGGTCAAGGTTCTTCAGCCTTACGCACAAACTATCTCCGTAACGATCATTGTCGTTCTTGTTACATTTTTATCAATCGTATTTGGGGAACTTCTTCCAAAACGTATTGGTTTGATGTTTCCTGAAACGATTGCTACGTTCGTAGCGCCACTCATGACAATCATTTCTGTTATCACCAAGCCCTTTATTTGGCTACTAACCAAAACCAATGATTTATTTTTAAGGACTTTTGGCCTGCATAATCAAAAAGAATCAGCTGTCAGTGAAGAAGAAATAAAAGCCATGGTAGAAGAAAGTGCTGAAAGCGGAGAAATCAGGGAAATTGAACAGGATATAGTACACAGGGTATTTGCATTGGGTGACAGAAAGATTAGCGAATTAATGACACATCGTAAGGATTTAGTATGTTTTAATTTTACTGACGATTTGAACACTATTAAGAAAAGGGCGCAATTAGAATCTCATTCTGTTTACCCTGTCATTAGAGAAAGCCTGGATGATTTTGTAGGAATAGTATCAGTAAAGGATATATTTCCGAATGATTTCAAAGCCTCTGAGTTTAACCTTGCCGGCTTTGTCAAACAACCTTTAATGATCCCTGAAAATATACTTGCTTACAAGGTATTGGAGCGATTCAGGGAAGACAAGATTCATTATGCATTTGTATTGAATGAGTATGGTTCCGTAGAAGGAATGGCAAGCATGGACGATATACTCGATGCATTGATTGGAGATGTTACTGAATACAATCAGAAAGAATACCAGATAATTCAAAGAGATAAAAATTCATGGTTGGCGGATGGGTCATATCCCTTTTTTGAATTTTTGAATTATTTTAATATTCAGGAGCCCGACGCGATTGGCCAGGATTTTAATACATTGGCCGGTTTCATTTTGGATCGATTGCATCACATACCCGTTGCAGGAGAGAAAATGAAATGGAAGGATTTCGAGTTTGAAATTGTGGATTTGGATGGTCAGAAGATTGATAAAATTTTGATTGCATTAAAGTAGGATTTACTAAAAGAATTGAAAAAAAATAAAAACTCAAAGCACTCTTTCTATAAAGCCATAATTTTTAACCTGATAATATAAAATGCATATGAACACAAGATTATTGTCGTTTTTGTTATCAGTATTGACAACAGTTTCCTCATGCGCTCAGAATAAATCATCCAATACAAGATTCTCTCCTCATTATTCCGGCGATCCAATTGTTCTTACAATGGAGAAAGGCCTGGATGAGATTTCAGGCTTGAGTTTTGATCCTTCAGATTATTCAGCGGTATATGTTATTAGTGATGATAAAGGCACATTATATAAAGTGTCGGTAAGCGATGGCAAAATTATCAACACCCTCAAATTTGATAAGAAGAAAAATTTTGAAGATTTGGTAGTTGTCGATGACAATTGCTATGTATTGAACAGCAATGGTAACATCATTTCCTTCAATTATAAGACCGGTGACGTAAAAAATGCTGTGATACATCATCTTCCTGAAGGCGGTAAAAATGAATTTGAAACATTATACCAGGACAAGGCACCCAATAAACTGGTTCTTATTTGTAAAGGATGTGACCGTGATAAGAAAAAAAAAGTAAGCACCTTTTCTTATGATCTAGCGACTGGCACATATTCGAAGGGTCCTTTCAGTTTGGATGCTACGAAGATTTTAAAACGATCTTTAATAAAGAAAAATCGTTTCAAACCTTCTGCTGCGGCCATTCATCCTATATCCGGAGAATTGTATGTTGTTTCTTCCATTAATAAATTACTTGTAGTAACGGATCTGCAGGGTACCATTAAAGAGGTTTACCCGCTAGATAACAAACAATTTAAACAACCTGAGGGGATTGCTTTCACAGCTTCAGGTCAAATGCTTATTTCAAATGAGGCCGCTGGGAGCGGTCCGGCAAATATTCTGATCTATAAATACTCACCCTGATTGCTACAGGCTTCAGGAATTTGAAAAGGGTATTATTGAGCTTAAAATTTCGATTCAATTATAACTACAGAGTTAAACAAATAATAGATTATGGCTGTTACTACTGTCGAAAATCTGACAAAAAATACCGGGCTGAGAATTCAACAGATCATATATCTTTTACAAAAGAATATAGATGTTGGATTCATTGGCCGCAAGAATGGTAACATAAGGCGATTTTAGCTTGTGACGCAATAAATGTTTAGCAGGCCGGGTGCATTGCTTGGCGGTTTAACCATCTCTAAAGTTTTTACTTATCGTTTCTCCTAATCACTTTTATATTGTATGCATCAGGCGATATATCAAATATATCGTCACCACCCAGACCATCTATTGTAATTAGGGTGGTATGATTATCAAAAAAAATTCTTCTGTAAAAAGCAGAGTCTTCTTTTTTTCTCTGGGCGCCAATCCTGAAAATCTCTACAGACGTTTCGCCTTTTGTTATTCTTTTAATTTCAAAATGTTCATTTCGCTTTGAGCCAATTATTTTCACTTCTTTGGCCAATACCTTATAGTAATCTGCTGCATAATAATGAAGTTTGTTTCTGCGTGCTTTGATTTTCTCAATAATCTCTTTACCTGAAATGGCGAAGACTTCAGGTGGCAATTTCGATATGGATTGTTCTATCACGGTATCCGTAAGAAGCTGCTGCAAGTAGTTAGCAGCATTTATCCAATCATCAAGCGTCATTTCACTGGTAAATATTTTATCCAGTTTACGGTCCTGGC
>DAINQQ010000061.1:0-26775 GCA_036742645.1 Flavitalea sp. | reverse complement strand
GAACGTGATAAACCTGGATAATTTCCGGCCGTTAGCACGTTTTCGCCGGCAGCATAGCAATCAATACGAGTTCCGTAATTCGAATTCGCCCTCCTGAAATGAGGGACGGTGCTCGTTGCTGCGGCCACAAGGATTGCACCGGAATCCTTGTAACCTGAGCTGTTGCGATTTAAAATTTTTTTCCCGTTTAATTCGAAAAGATCAAGATCATTGCCACTGAATTGGTTGTTCCCATTTCCCGCGGCTTCAATTACTGTAATTCCCAGGGACGTGGCCAGCTTGACCGTATGATATACTGCATCTTCAATTTCGACGGGCCAAAAGCTGGCAGGAGCATCTACCTCTGATGTTTGTGCCTCCAGCAACAAAATATCTCCAAATGAGAGATGTTGAATAGCTGTCATGATTGCATCTGCGGTATTTAGCCTGCGGTCGGGTCTCCACTGGGAAACGATACTTCCTTTAACCTGAGGTGTTATGCCAAGTCCGCCGGAATTGTTTTCGCGCATCATGATAATCCCTAAAACAGCGATACCGTGATCGCTGTACATTCCGAAATTTATACCGCTATCAGGCAAAGTATTCAAAAAGATACTTTCATGATTCGATATCCAGCCCTGTTCTACATCAATAAATGCAACATTCCCGGCTCCATCACCGCCTTCGATTGTCCATGCATACTTTGCATTGATACCATCCGGAGCAGGATTTAAATGTGTCTGTTGAAAATTCAATAATTCTGAGTTCCCGACCGAGGGCGGAAAAATAGAACCGAGTTGCAGATACGCCAGTTCTACATTTATATACTTCTTAAAAATACGAAGGATATCTTCCGTGTTTATTTGTTGAGTCAAGTCTATAAAAAAGTAGGAAAGGAAATCTGGGGGCTGATAAAAAGGGTTCAATTCCTTTGCTTTTTTCATCAAACGCCTAACCTGGCGTGGTGAGACTGTGTTGAATAACGTCGTTACTTTCACCTCTGGAAGTAATTCAACAAGCTGTCGCCATAACCTATCATGACGTTGTGAAAAAAAATAATTGATCTCCGGTTCGTCCAATTCGGCAGGAATCAAATAGTCTTTGAATTTCACAACTAATCGAAAACATGTGCTGTTGTTTCTGGTATTCATCACGATATTGTTTTCCTGAAATTTTATGATCGCAAATACAAATAGCAGAGATACTATATGTATTTGCGATTTTCAATTTGTCGTCAGGCATCTGGTGGCGGGGGTGGTCCTGGAGGAGGGTCAGGATCTTCCTGCGTATCGGCAGGAGGCGGATCGGCGGTGAGACTAATATTGGTATTCTTTTTAATAAAGTCTTGAATGGATTTTCTATAACCCTCGCCTTCCGGTGGATTCGATATGAAAAGGTTAATAGTTGTCTCTTTATCTTTCTCTATCCACTGGAGATAAAGCAGCCGGTCTATCACCTTACCAGTTAGGTCTTTTCCTTCACTACTCAGTGTTCTATTATAAAATGCTAAGTACCCTCCGCAAAAACATTCGTAATTTATTTTTTGCCTGTCTTTAAACTTTTCTTTCAAAGTGTAGGTTTTCCATTTATGGAACTTGCTTTCATCCGTTATTGCGTCGTTGAGCCTGTCATCATCGTCATAAATTACAAAGGATTCGTCGATTAAATGATTACGCTCCTTTAGAATAACGATGCCATCCGCATCAGCGTCTTTAAAGTCGTCTTTATTGAAGTCCTTAAAACGCTTACCCGGCGCAAACTCTTTTTTCGAGATTAACCATTTCATAAAGCAAAATTTTATGGTGATAAAATAAAATTGCCTAAACAATAACCAATGTTATGAAACATTATGCGAGCTCTTTGATTATTGCTTCAAAGAATTTCATTACCAGTTACGAGAAAATATAGTAGAAAAATTTGAGTCGGATAAACGTCTTTCCAGGATGTTGGAGTGCTGTCAAAGCAAAAGATAAGGGTGGGAGAAACTGTTTACGGGAAGGGTAGCTTATTATGAACGTCAGGGGCCTAAAACACGAAAGAAATTGTTTTATGCATGCGCTTAAACGATAGTGTCTGTACAAACCATACTCTAATTTAAAATAGTTTCGGTTCATTTCAATTTCTTTTTTGAGGAGATTGGCTATAAGACCTGTATATGTCCTTAGTCGGATAATTTTTGTAAATGGAAACAAGTGATTTCAGGAAACCATAAAATGCCGGCAACCTGTTTACCAGCTTATGAAGTTCATCGACCAAATACCGGAACAGATTGAAAGTTTTTTAAACCTTGTTTTATGAAACCTGACGACAACACCCAGGAAATATTGCTGGTAATGAATAATAGCTTTTCCAGGAAACAGTTTGCAGAAAATGACGTCTTGGATGGCGAATCTTCTATTCAAAATACTTCGGAACAACTCGAGCAGGCCTGCTGGAATGGATTGCTAGGCAGCATCCTCCCGGAACTTATCGACTTAGAAAGCAAGTTTTTTTTGTGGGAGATCATAAACCACCGGTCTTTTTTACGCCTGAACTTTGCTGTACAGCCAGCAGTTATAGACCCCGCATTCAGTCTAAATCCAGAATTCTTTTTGAATGAAAGACAGTCGAATTAGGCGGACTCGAATTTTGTTAACCTTAAACATTAAACAATGAAAAAATCAATGAAGTCTGCTGTTATCGCCCTGGTGACAGCATTTGCTGTAAACGCGTGCACAAAACATACGCCTATTCCATCACCGGTTACCAATAACACCCCAATCATCGATAGTAATAGAGTACCGGTGACTGGCACTAACGTAGCGCCTGTCGCCTATGCGGGTGAAGATGAAATTATCACAGTTTCCACAGGCAGCTTTGACTTACACGGAAATGGTATCGACTCGGATGGAAAGATTGTTCGTTATCAATGGTACATCGCGGCCTATCATGCACGGACAGGGCAATATGAATACTTCGATTTTCAAAATCCGTCTGTAACGATTTCAGACATTGCTGCAGGCACCTATACCTGCACGCTAATAATCACTGACGACATGGGGGCGTCGGCCAGGGATGAATTGATCGTCGAGGTACGCCCGGATTAGTGTTGATGGTTCGGCGCTGTCGGAGATCCCTGCAATCTGTGGGATTATTAAGCAATAGAGATCAATTGCCGTACTTAAATAATACCCGCCATTAAAATCCAAATGGCGGGACTCTCGAAGAACCTCGTACATTCCAGACTTACCTGGCAGCGTAGCTGCAATAAAAAGAATGAGGACAAAAAGTGGAATGGGATGTCTTCATTTAAAACTTACCAACATGAAATCGATATTAACATTTGCTGCCTTCGTGCTTATAGCAGTGGTTGTATTTGCTTCTTGCAAAAAGGAGAGCGACAACAACATCAGCACTGTTAAAACAATAAAAGAGCTCCTTACCTCAGGAACGTGGAAATATACCGGCAATACTGTTAACCCGCTATGCTCATTTTTTCTCTTTCTTCGCTGTTAAATAAGATATTTCAGTTTAATGAATCGTCGGGTAGTTTATCAGAAGTTTGTATAGAACCGAAAATATTTGTCCCGTTAAAATTTGCTGCTAATACTAGTCCTACTGGTTTCAAAACCTACATGTTTTGAAATTAAATTTTTACCGGCAGATAAAATAGCCTAGTTGCTGGAGGATAGATTATCCAGAGGCCGGGGTGGGATAATGAGTGGTTCTTGGATGTTAGTACAAGCCCTGCTTCTTTTACCGTTGATGATGATTGCGGAGGCGTATTGAACAACGAATGGCAGGCCTTTAACATATCACCTTAAATAAGTCAACTCACTCTCATTATTCGAGGCATCAACACAGGTAATTGCAATTTGTTTGAAGTTAGTCCCGCTTCTTGGAACATTTATTTTAACGAGTCCTCTGGCAGGGATGATCTGTAAAATGTTATCAGGATTTAATTTGTCATGCGGGTTATTATTTCCAAAACCGTATACTACAAACGATTTTGTTTTGGCTGTTGTATTGCAATCGATAATTTCAACCTCCAGGGAATTTAAAATCGTGTTGGTAGAAACTTTTAATTGCGGCGCATCAGGTATTGGATTATCTATCCATTCCATCGGCGGAACGAGTGCGGGATACTTGTAATAATTATTTTGAAGGCTATCACTCCAGCCGTTCGGATTTCTGACGAACGTTTTGCTGCTAAAATAAATTGCGCCGTGAATGTTGGGTGTGTTTCGTAAAGCAGTAATTTGCCGTGGGATTAGGGTGGAATCCTTCCATACAGCGTTGCTACCCGCCCTATAAATGCCGAGTCCTATATAGCAATGCTTGCCATATGTATGCTTGCTCCACCAATCGAGCAATACTTCGTAAGGTGCAGCTTTATGGCCGAACTCCCAATATAGTTGTGGAGCGACATAATCGATCCATCCATTTTTTAACCATAGCAAAATATCGGCATACAGATCGTCGTAGTTGGTAACACCAGCCCTCGTGGCACTTCCCTCAGGATCTTTGTCCTCGTTTCTCCATACCCCGAATGGGCTGATACCAAAACGGCAATTGTTCTTTTCTTCTTTAATGGCGCGCGAGAGCTTTACAATAATAGAATCGGTATTGCTTCTCCTCCAGTCATCTCTGTTCATACCGTTTCCGTATAACCGAAAGGACTGCGAATCCGGGAATTCCTTACCTGAAATCCTGTAAGGATAAAAATAATCGTCAAAATGCATTCCGTCTATATCATATCGACTGACTATATCACGAATCACTTTGACTACAAATTCCTGCCCTTCTTTACTGCCCGGATCGAAATATCTCTTGTCACCATATTTCAGAAACCATTCCGGATGAACTCTTGTCACGTGGGTTGCGGAGATGGAAGATTTCCCGATATTGAAGTCTGCGCGGTAAGGATTACACCAGGCATGGAACTCCATGCCACGTTTATGTGTTTCCTCGATCATGAATTTCAAAGGATCATAGTACGGGGATGGCGGCCTTCCCTGCTTACCAGTGAGCCATTGGCTCCATGGCTCGTATTGTGATGGATAAAATGCGTCTGTCGCCGGCCGAACCTGAACAATCACGGCGTTCATGCCATTGCGCTTGTGCATATCCAATAACTCGATGAATTCTTTTTTCTGACTTTCAGTATTATAATTACCCCTACTCGGCCAATCTATATTGTCTACGGTAGCAACCCAGGCAGCCCGGAACTCATATTTTGGCTGCGCAGTAACTCTGTTACATAGGGAGAATAAACAAAAAAGAACGAATGAACGCGTGATTTTTTTCATGGTCCGGGGTTAGGGACCGTTAAATTACACAGAACCTCTAAGCTTGTCAAGTAAATGGTTAAGAGTTTTTGCTTCCTCTTCGTTAACACTGCTTAATAGAGCATCCATTTCATCATTATAATTGTCAAGTTCCTGCAAAAGCTTCATTCCCTTCTCCGAAATGGTTATATCTACCAGCCTTCGGTCGTCTTTACATACCACCTTCTGTACCAATTCCTTTTTTAACAGTCTGTCAACGATACGACTGGTATCACTCATTCTGTCAAGCATGCGCTGGCGGATCTGCATCGTGGAAAGGGGCTTCCCTGAACCGCGCAGGATGCGCAGTATATTAAACTGCTGCGGAGTAAGGTCTGCTTTTTCAAAGAAGCGTTTGGACTTTTCCATCGTCCAGTTGTAAGTATAGATAAGATTGACCATGATCTTATGATGCTCACTTCGAAACCTTGATTGGATATCATGTTCAAGACTCATACCCTTACGATTATGGTTAGACTGTAAATGTAAATAATTTATGGCTAAGAGATAAAGAGGCGATTGAAGGATGGTGGCATATCAGGCTGAAGGAAAGAAAGAGGTTAGGAGTTAGACAAAAAGATATGGTTACATAGACAGTACCCTCATGGATTTTATTCGTCCATTGGTACTCGAAAATACTGTCAAAGGGTCTTTTCCTCAATCTCTGTATCCCTCAGCCTACCTCCATTCAAGAGTTTAAACAGCGTAAATAAATGATGTGCTTCATGCAATAAAAAGAATTCCGTCCATTGAACGAGGGACAAGGATCCATATACAGGATGTTGCCCAGTCAAAAGAAGCTGGTGACCAGAAATAGAATGCAGTTGTTGATAGATTTGTTTCCGTCCAGAGTATAAAATTTCCATTAATTGTTCCAAGGGCCGCTGAAGGTATTCGTCAAATGCAGGATCATTGTCCGCCACATATCGTCTGAATGAAGGGCTGCTTTCAATCAAGATCCTTACAATGCGTTGCTGAAAGAGTAACTGGTATAAGACAAGATGGGCAATATTTTCAAACGGAGACCACTTATCCGGGACACTACGAATTTTTAGCTGCTCCTCGCCGTATCCTCTAATTAATTCATCAATAGTTTCGTGTTGAAACTGTAAGCGCGATGATATTGAGTTTGAGAGGGGCATCAAAAATTAAAGATTTTAAAGTTGAATGTTTAATGTTTCAGATACTGGTATTAGAGTGATGGCAGATGTGAATGTTGTGGTTATAAAGTCTTAAGTTTTCCACTCGTACCCATCACCAGAATTCTAAACTTTAGACCTTAAACTTTTAAAGTAAACATTATTCGTGTCCCCAAACACTAGTTCCCTCACTACAGTTAGCGCATATGTCGATGTTCTTTCGGCTTTGAAGAATCTGCCTTCGAAAATGAATGTATTTTTCGTGATGCCATATTTCTTTGAATGGTCTGCCTTTCAGATCTCCCAAATTATGTTGGGCGTCTTTATCGAAGCAGCATGGTACAACAAGCCCATCCCATGTTATAACTGTTCCATGCCATAAACGCCAGCAGTGATTGTTCAGGGAGTTTTTTACTTTGTAGTCTCCTGCTTCGGTTTTTTTATAACGACTGAACTTTTCTATTGATGGAATCAGTTGATTCGGGTCATTCTTATAATCATACACCTGGGCCGTTTTAAGCCTTACTTCATCAACGCCAATTTCCCTGGCAACCCGCTTCACGTCCTCGATTTGATGTTCATTTGGTTTTACTACAAGGAATTGAAAAAATATGAAAGGAGTCTTGCTCTTTAGTTCCCTTTTCCATTTAACGATGTTCCTCGCCCCCTGGAGCACCTTGCTCAATTTGCCTCCTATGCGGTATTGCTCATATACATCCTGTGTAGTTCCGTCTATTGATATGATTAACCGATCAAGACCGCTTTCTACAGTTTTCCTCGCATTGGCGTCATTGAGATAGTGCGCGTTTGTCGAGGTAGCCGTATAGATACCTTTTTGTGAGGCGTACTTCACCATATCTAAAAAAGAAGGGTTCAGATAAGGTTCGCCCTGGAAGTAAAAAATAAGGTATAGAAGTTCTTTGGATAACTGGTCAATCGTTGTACTGAAAAAGTCTTCCTGTAACATACCCGTCGGACGTGTGAACGCGCGCAATCCACTTGGACATTCCGGGCAGCGCAGATTGCAGGAGGTAGTAGGCTCGAATGAAATCGAAATTGGATACCCCCATTGCACCGGTCTCCTGGTCCACTTACTTAAATAATAACTGCTCAACACCTTACCTGCGTTCCATGCCCTACGAAAAGTGAGCTTGGAAACCAAATTGATGCTATCGTTCCAATTGAAGGCAGGCATAAGGATGCTAAATTACGGGTAGGAAATTAAAGCACAATGTTTGATCCGGGAAAACGTTTCTTAGCCATCAAAACAAACCATTGGGTTGGTTTATGCGTTAATAAAGAACCCGAAGCCTAATGCTATGAAAAAACTTTACTTCGTCCTCTTCTTTTCCATCCTTCCGATTTACGCTCTAAAAGCCCAGGTTTTTCCTGGAAGCACTCAACATGTGGATATTTCACAAATCGAGAGGCAAGCACATCAACGGCTACGCGATCTTACCGGAAATGCCTCGATCGATACTTTCAGCGTAGCCTCCGACAACATAGATGTGAATTATTATCGCTGTGAGTGGCTGGTGGATCCCTCCATAAAAATGATTTCGGGTAAGATTACTACCGTATTTACAGCGAAAGTAAGCTCGGATAAAATTATTTTTGACCTGGTTTCTCTGATGGGCGTTGATAGCATTATTTATCATGGTGGCTCCGTCGGATTTCAACGGGTCTTAAAGGACGGGTTACAAATACAGCTGCCTGCTGCATTGAATGTGGGTCAGAAAGATTCTGTAAGCATTTTTTATAAAGGAGTCCCGGACCCACTTGCAACCGGCGCATTTTACCAGGGAATACATCGCGGCAATCCGACGATATGGACGCTTTCAGAACCTTATGGCGCAAAACAATGGTGGCCCTGCAAGAATGGATTAACTGACAAGGCAGACTCGATCGATATCATTATCACTTATCCGGCTGTTAATAATAACTATGCTTCGTCAAATGGTGTGATTGTAAGTGAGACCGTATCGGGTGGTAAACAGACCACGCGTTTCAGACATCGCTATCCAATAGCCAGCTACCTTGTGGCAATTGCTGTCTCGAGTTATGTTATGGATAAAGACAGTGTGCAAATCGGCAACCGTCAGATGCCTGTCGTAACTTATCAGTATTCTGTATCAAGTCCAAACTATTACAAACCAGCTGCGACAGTTGCAAAGCAATGCCTGCAAAAATTTTCAGAGCTTTTTGGCTTGTATCCATTTTATAAAGAACAGTATTGTCATACCCAGTGGGGTGCCGGCGGAGGGATGGAACATCAGACGAACAGTTTTATCCAGGATCGCTGGCCGAATTTAGTATCTCATGAACTTGGGCATCAGTGGTTCGGTGATAAGGTAACTTGCGGAAGCTGGCAAGACCTATGGCTAAATGAAGGATTTGCTACTTACACTACAAATATTTATTACGAACATTTTGATACCGCTTTATTGCGAACAAGTCTTCAAAATCTCGTAAATAATATAACGAGCCAGCCAGACGGAAGTGTTTGGGTAGATGATACAACCAATATAAGCCGGTTGTTTAGTGGAAGGTTAACTTATAACAAAGGCTCTTACGTCGTTCATATGCTAAGATGGGTACTGGGCGATTCCGTATTTTTTAAAGGAGTGCGAAGATACCTTGATGACCCAGCGCTAACTTATTCCTTCGCACGTACAAGCGATTTGAAAAGGGCGCTTGAAGCTGAAAGCGGAAAGAACCTGGAAACGTTTTTTCAAAAATGGGTTTACGGTGAAGGCTACCCGAACTACCATGCGGACTGGAGCCAGAATAACAACAACTGGATTACAGTAAAACTTAGCCAGACCACTTCGCACCCTTCTGTAGGTTTTTATGAAATGCCGGTAACCATTGTAGCAAGAAGCGCCTCTAAGGAGAAAAGTTTTGTGGTGGACCACCGTTTTAGTGGCCAGGAGTTCTTGTTAGACGCAGGCTTTGCAGTAGACACGATTTTAATTGATCCTAAGTTATGGATACTGTCAAAAACAAAGAGCTCTGCAAAATCGGGAGGAAACACAACGCCGAATGAAATAAAGATCTTTCCAAACCCCGCACCAAATGAGTTGAACATTTCAGTAAGAAATCCAACGGATAAGAAATTAAGTATTCGACTTGTAAACATGCTTGGTCAGGTGGTGTATGAAAGGGCAGTATCACTTCCTGGGAGCGATGATATCATTCAGGTTCCAATTGTTGGTTTAGCTCGCGGAATTTACTGGCTTAGATTACAAGGCGAGAAAAACATTAAATATACCCGTATAATAGTCCACTGATAGCCCGACGCGAAACTAGGATCTTCATTGGCTGTGTAAATAAAGGAAACAGCACTTACACCGTGTTCGACAACTGTAAGTGCTGTTTGGTGTATATAAAGTTAGACTTTTGTGTCTTTAGGCGTCTGTACGGCTTCCGCTGTTACTACGCATCAATGCTACAAGCAATAAGATAAATACTGCGACACCAATTACCCAAACAACCGGAGACGCAAAGAAGCCACCGCTGTCTTTATCTGCATTGATGTCTACATCGATCTTTTTATCCTGGGCAAAGCTTAGGATGGTTAAAAATATTGATGTACAAAGCATCATGAATTTTTTGTTCCATGACTGCGCCGGCAAAAAATTGCTAATGCGTTTCATATCTAAGTTTTTTAAGTGAATAATTACAAGTACGTTAAAAAACCATGCCATTGGATAAAAAACCTATGGAACAAATGGAATAAGATCGTTGTTCTAAAGACTTGTTTTTACGCGTTGCTTATGGTTAAAAAACGATAATCCAGTGTGTTATAGAACGTTTAAAAATGTCGATAATTAATATTGGAGCTTTTGGGGGAGGTCGACGCCCCATTGTATCTTCGCGGGATGCTTGATTATCTGAAAGACCTCAATGAAAGGCAGAAGGAAGCCGTTTTGCAGGTAGAGGGACCCTTGATGATTGTGGCTGGTGCGGGTAGTGGAAAAACAAAAGTGCTAACCACCCGGATAGCTCATTTGATGTCGTATTGCGGCGTCGATGCTTTCAATATACTCGCGCTTACATTTACCAATAAGGCCGCCAAAGAAATGAAGGAACGTGTTGAGCACATTCTTGGCAACAGTGAAGCACGGAATCTTTACATCGGAACTTTTCACAGTGTATTTGCCAGAATTTTGCGTTTTGAAGCGCCCAGGCTGGGTTATCCGAATAACTTCACGATCTATGACACCGACGATGCAAAGGGGGTTATAAAAACGGTGCTGCATGAGTTGAATCTTGACGACAAATCCTATAAGCCAAACACTGTTTACAATCGAATATCAGCAGCGAAGAACGCATTAGTCGGCCCGGCCGAATATGCCACAGATTACTACATCCAGCAGGAAGACATACGAGCCAACAGGCCTGCGATTGCCCAGATATACGATGCTTATTCCAGGCGCTGCTTTAAGAATGGAGCGATGGACTTCGATGATTTGCTGCTAAAGATGTATGAGCTACTGAAAAACTTTCCGGATGCTTTAAGCAAGTACCAGCACAAATTCAAATACATTTTGATCGATGAGTACCAGGACACGAATCCTGCGCAATATGAGATCATAAAATTGCTAGGCGCCATGCACGAAAACATCTGTGTGGTTGGCGATGATGCGCAAAGTATATATAGTTTCCGTGGTGCTACTATTCAAAACATTTTGCAGTTTCAGAAAGATTATGACGACGTAAAAGTTGTAAAGCTTGAACAAAATTATCGCAGTACACAAAGTATCCTGAACGTTGCGAATGAGGTTATAAAAAATAATAAAGGACAGATTCCAAAATCATTATGGACCGATAACGCAGAAGGTGAGAGAATTCGCCTGGTTCGTACCATGACCGATAATGAGGAAGGGAAATTTGTTGCAGATACGGTTCAGGAGTTAAAGCTCCGCAATCATTACAATAATAAAGATGTTGCAATCCTATACCGCACGAATGCACAGAGCCGTTCGTTTGAAGAAAGCCTGCGCCGGATGGGCATAGCTTATACCATGTATGGTGGAATCAGCTTCTATCAGCGGAAGGAAATTAAAGACTTTGTTGCCTATCTCCGGGTGATCGTTAATCCTAATGATGAAGAGGCGTTGAAACGAATTATCAATTATCCAGCAAGAGGGATTGGAAAAACTTCTGTCGATAAATCAATTTTGTTTGCTAATGAGCATAACGTATCCATGTGGAGCATCCTGGAAAACGCTCCACAGTATGGATTCAAGGCAGGGATACTGGAGGTGATCGAGCAGTTTGTGATCATGATCAAAATGTTTCGAAGCGAGTTGACAAAAAAGAACGCCTATGATGTCGCAATCCTTGTTGGCAAAAGCACGGCGATTGTGAAAGAACTCTTCAATGACAAAAGCACGGAAGGAGTTTCCAGGTACGAAAACATACAGGAGTTGCTGAACTCAATCAAAGAGTTCACAGAAACTCCTATGAATGAAGAATCGGGGGAAGTAGGTGATAAGGGTCTTGGAACCTATTTGCAGCAAATCACTTTGCTTACTGATGCGGACGAAAAAGATCCTAATTCAGATACAGTGAAAATGATGACGATCCATGCAGCAAAAGGTTTGGAATTCCCGGTCGTATTTGTTGCGGGGCTGGAAGAAATGCTTTTTCCAAACGCGATGAGTATTAATACACGAGAAGAGCTTGAAGAAGAACGAAGGCTGTTCTATGTAGCCATCACCAGGGCGAAACATAAGCTATGGCTGACTTATGCTAATACGCGTTACAAGTTCGGATCGCTTGTCCAAAATGAACCGAGCCGGTTCATAGAAGAATTACCTGCAGACAATCTCGATAGAAGTTTTGCCGGTGGCGGAGCAAGAAACCAGGGATTTAGTGGATGGTCTGGCGGTTCCGCATTCGACAGAATGCGCGGAGGCTTTGCTTCAAACCAGGCAGAAAAAAGATATGGTCCGCCTCCTTCCACGAAATCATCACAGTCTTCATATGTGGCGCCGAAAGCGTATCCAAAACCGGTGGAACATGTACCAAGTCCTGAATTTGCACCAAGCGATACCAGCCATTTACAGGAAGGTCAAAAAGTCGAACATCAAAAATTTGGTTTCGGAACTGTACTAAAGGTTGAAGGCAGCTCCCATAATCCCATTGCAACAGTAAAGTTTGAGCTGAATGGGGAGAAGAAGATCATGCTCAATTATGCCAAGCTGCGGATATTGCCGGGATAAGAAGCCTTTTAAGCATATAAAAATGACACCGTTGTGCCTTAATTGTGATCATCATGGTTTCAGGGATGTCATCTGTAAACCAGAGGACTTCATCCTCACAAAGACTTAACTTCTTTCACTTCTCCTTCTTCAACGCTTCCACCGTTTTCTTATCATTCCCCACAAATATTTTTTCTCCATTGATCGTGACAGGGCGTTTCAGAAAGGTATATTCTTCGAGAATTAACCGGCGATAATCATCTTCGGTGAGCTTCTTATCTTTCAAACCCCTTTCCTTGTACTTCAGGGCACGGCGGCTGAACAGGGACTCATAGCTTCCTGTCAATGACTTCATCTGATCTAACTGTTCGGGTGTAATTTTCTCCGTTTTGATATCCTGCATGGAAAATCCCTTCTTATCGATTTTGGTTTCTTTAATGATTGCCTGGCAGGTTGTACAATTAGCGAGGTGATACATCTTCTTCATATGCTAAAAATAAGAAGGATTGTACGCTGTCAATATGTAATATTTTAGCTGCCGGTACGACTTATCATTTACATCAAACCAGGTATTCTGCAGGCACCTGATTACCAGAAAGAATTTATTCGCCTCGTCCATGAACACAGGCCGATGTTGCTCAAGGTGTGCAATGTATATTGCCATACTGAGTTCGACCGGCAGGACCTTTTCCAGGAAATTGTAATACAACTTTGGAAATCTTTTCCCAGGTTCAGGGAAGAATCGAAATTCAGCACATGGCTATACCGGATCGCACTGAACACAGCTATATCTGATCTTCGTCGTCAAAAGAAAAATATCACTCTTACAGAGCCTGCAAACCTGCCAGCCGAGATAGAGGACATTCAATACTACAAACAAAAAGAAGAACAGTTGCAGCAATTACATAATGCGATCGCACAATTAACGGAGATTGAAAAAGCGATCATTATGCTTTACCTGGAAGATAAAAGTTATGATGAGATGGAAGAGATACTTGGTATCTCTCAAAATAACCTGAGAGTGAAGATGAATCGCATCAAAGAAAAGTTACGCAAACTCACAAAAGCTATTGAACATGGAATTGGATAACTTAAAAAATCTGTGGCGTGATCTGGATCGTGGGCATACTCATCGAAACGATGATGAACAGATCGTGAAAATATTGCAAAAGCGATCGCAGAGTCCTATCGCCAGGATGAAACGCAACCTGCTGCTTGAGCTGATTGCTGTGGTCATTTTATATTCTTTTCCAATATGGTACTTTTTGGAAGTGTCCATGGGACGTTACAGCGAAATCGCATTATTCTTATTTGTAATCGGGATACTATTCGTTTTTTATTTTTACAAGAAAAACAAGCTGCTGGGCCAAATGCAATGCGTCACTTGTGAAGTAAGATCAAATCTCGAAAGACAATTGGCGACGCTTGAGAAATATGTTCGGCTTTATTTTGTTTCTGCAACGGTTCTATGTCCCGTTGCCTACTTTGTTCCAGGACTAATTGTATTGTTGAAGTATCCGGGTGAGGGTGTGGCGGAACGTTTCACCAATTCAATGGTCTATATCGTGTTTGTTATAATTGGTCTCGTGATTACGATTGGTAGTTACTTTCTCAACCGTTGGTATATAAAGAAATTATACGGACGCCATATTGAAAAGTTGAAAGCGTTGTTATTACAAATGGAAGAAAAGGAGCCAGTTTTTTATTGATTTTTGAATATGAATATAATGTCCCATTCCAAGATACAGGTTCAATCCTTGAAAGCGGGCTGGTTCAAACGAACGTACCAGTTTACGGTGAACGGAGAAGTACTGGGCGAACTACAAAATGAAAAAGCTTATTGTAAGGAAATGAAGGCTAACATAGGCGGAAAGGAATTCTCAATCAGGAAGGGAGGTTTATGGAAACGGTTCATAGAAGTGAAATCAGCGTTCGATCCATATGAGATGCGAATTGAGATCAACTGGAGAAATAAAATCAAAGTCATTGATTCAGCCGGAAACCCATTTGTTTTTAAGCCAACCGGGATCTGGAAAAACAAATGGCAATGGTTTGACAGGTATGAAAGGCCGCTGATCCAAATAAAATCAAACAGCTTCTCCAGAAAAAATCGTGGATCGATCGAAATCAAGGAGGCTGCGATGCAAGATCCCTTGTTTTGGATTGTCGTTTCATGGTTTGTGATTCTTTGTTCGGAGTCAGATGCCGCGGTCGTCGCAGCGACTTAAAAACTGATATTCTTTCTGCCTAAATTAACCGGAATCTGAAGTTGGCAAGCGTTTAAATTATGTAACTTTCATTTTCACCAAACGAATTGACATGCCATCACGCCGCGATTTTATAAAGCAGTCGTCAGTGGTATCAGCTGGACTGTTGGTTAAGCCAAGCGATTTTTTTAAAAGCAAGACCCCTGTTGGAGTTCAACTTTATACATTAAGAGAAGATATTGCCAAGGATGCTAAAGGCACGATTACGCAGGTAGCCAAACTCGGCTATAAGGAAGTGGAAACATTCGGATACCGCGATGGAAAGTTTTTTGGAATGCCGGCTGCAGAGTTCTCACAGTTTCTTAAATCCGTAGGACTAGCCTCCCCAAGCGGACACTACTTTGGGGGCGGATTTTTTCTAAAAGAAAAATGGCAAGAACAGTGGCCTTCACTTTTGGCAGATGCAAAAAGTATAGGGCAGGAGTATGTGGTAGTCCCTTTCCTCGAACAGGAAAACCGCAAGTCAGAATCGTACAAGAACCTTGCTCAGCAATTAAACAAGGCAGCGGAGATGGCGAAAGCATCAGGACTGCAACTGGCCTATCACAATCATGATTTTGAATTCACAGACCTCGGAGGCCAAACTGGTTTCAATATCTTGTTAAAAGAAACTGACCCGAAACTTGTGCAATTTGAATTGGATATTTATTGGGCTGTGAAAGCCGGCTATAATCCCAATGATCTTTTCAAAGCTTCTCCGGGCCGCTACCCGATGTGGCATTTAAAAGACATGGATAACACTGATAAGAAATATTTTACTGAAGTAGGAAATGGGGTGATTAATTTCAAAAATATATTTGCGCAGGCTAAGCTAAGCGGAATGAAACATTTCTTTGTAGAGCAGGACGTGTGTCCAGGCCCTCCTATTGAAAGTGTTTCAAAAAGCATTGCGTACATTCAGAAAAACCTCATCAAATAACAAATCACAAAAGAAACGTTTATATGAACTCGCGCCGGAAATTTTTATATAACTCATCAGCGTTGATGGCAGGAAGTATCCTTGCTTCATCGCTTGACAACAACGCTTTCGCCACCATCAAAAATCGGATAAGTCCCAACGACCAGATAAACATCGGATCTATTGGCATCAAAGGAATGGGTTGGGCCGATACGACCGCAGCGCTAAAAATACCTGGTGTAAACCTGGTGGCAATCTGCGATGTTGACCAGTCAGTGATAGATCAAAGAAAGGGTGATCTTGCCAAATTGAATATCGATGTTTCGAAAATCAAGGTCTATTCCGATTACAGAAAATTATTAGAGCAGAAAGATATTAATGTGGTGATCATCGGTACACCGGACCACTGGCATGCATTACAAATGATTCACGCCTGTGAAGCAGGAAAGGATGTTTATGTAGAAAAGCCAGTAGGTAATTCCATTGAAGAATGCAGAACGATGGTTGCTGCGCAACAGCGATATAATAAAGTTGTTCAGGCTGGACAATGGCAACGAAGCCAACAGCATTTTCGAGACGCGGTGGACTTTATAAAAACGGGACAGCTGGGAAATATTCGTACTGTGAAGGTTTGGTGTTACCAGGGATGGATGAAGCCAGACATAGTCCGACCTGATTCTGCGCCACCTCCCGGCGTCGATTATGATATGTGGTTAGGGCCTGCGCAGAAAAGACCTTTTAATGCAAGCCGCTTTCATTTTAATTTTAGGTGGTTCTGGGATTATGCTGGTGGATTGATGACCGACTGGGGCGTTCACCTCATGGACTATGCGATATTCGGAATGAATGCCGATGTTCCAAAATCAGTCAGCGCATTGGGTGGAAAGTTCGCATATCCCGAATTGTACCAGGAAACTCCTGATACCATGGGAGCGCTGTACGAGTTTGATAAATTCAACCTGATATGGGACCATGCGATGGGAATTGATAACGGCTTATTCGGACGGGATCACGGAATTGCTTTTATTGGAAACAACGGAACGCTTGAAGTGGATCGCGGCGGCTGGGAAGTGATCGAAGAAAAAAGAAGTACCAGCAAGGTAGCTGTTGAAAGAAAAAAACCTACAGATATTGGCCTGCAAAAACATATGGAGAATTTCATGAACGTAGTGAAGTCTCGAAAAATGGAAGATCTGAATTGCTCCATTCAGACCGGCGCGCATATTGCCACTGTTTGTCAGTTGGGAAATATTGCATTTCGTACACAACAAAAATTAACCTGGGATAAATCCAAAGGACGTTTTACCGACGATTCGGTTAATGATAAATACATGCTGGCGAAGTATAACAATGGATATAAGTTACCAAAGGTTTGATTTTAGAATTGGGACGTTAGATGTGGGATATATGAACTAGCAGGCACGAAAATACAAAGTAGCGGGGCGCGATGTTTTTAAACCCATCTATGTGATAATTGTGTTTCCATGTGCCTATCTGGTTTAAAAGAGGTTTACCACATAGACAGATAGGAGGCACATAGAAAGAATAAAAAAAACCTGCGAGCAGTTTCGCAGGTTTTTTTATTGAGGGCTCTTTCGGTTTATAGCTTTCTTATCTTAATATTTCTGAACCACACCGGATCGCCATGATCTTGTAATGCGATCTTGCCGGATTTGTAGGTTCCGAAATCAGGCCATTGCTTGAATTTACTTCCTGCAAGCATTTTCTTCCAATTATCATCCCATAATGTTGTTGATAGTACTTTCGTATCATTTAGACGGAATTCGAGTGCGCCTTTATTGGAAATGATTTCTGCCTTATTCCATTCGCCTGCTTTCTTTACCGTTTCGGGTGAACTGCTCACCAGGTCGTACAGGTCGGCGGCGCGGTGCTTATTGATCTTTGCGTCTTTGTGACGTTCGTTATCGAGGACTTGCATTTCGGGTCCGGTATGATATGTGTTCTCGTACTTCTGATCTTCCTTAACGTAGAAAATAATTCCACTGTTACCGCCGGTGTCGAGTTTCCATTCAAGACTAAGATGAAAATTTTCATATTCATCCGCGGTGATAATATCTCCGCCGCCTACTGTCTTACCGTCTTTCTTTTCTTTTGGATCAAGATGCAAAGCCCCATCACTTACGATCCAGGCAGCGCCATCAGTTTTATTGTTATAGATATGCCACCCGTTCTTTGTGTTTCCGTCGAATAACATTTGCCAGCCTTCCGATTGTTCGGTAGCGGTCAGTGCATTGTCTGAAGCAGCAGATGTAGTAGCGTTCACAGTAGTATCATTTGAAGGTGAAGGAGCTTGTTCAGGTTCTGGAGTCGATTGACAACTGCAGGCAAGAACAATTCCCATAATCAATAGTGATGATTTCATACAATTTAAAGTTTTATAATCGTTGAATCTTTATGTTGCGGAAATATACTCCATCACCGTGGTCTTGTAAGGAAATTTTTCCTTTCCGGAACTTTCCAAAATCTGCCATCGATTTGAATTTGCTTTCCGATATCAGGCTGGACCAATTATCATCCCACTGCGTGGTGGATACCACTTTGGTGCCATTTAGGTAGAGATCAAGTTTTCCATTCTTAGCCACCACTTCCATCAGGTTCCATTCGCCAATCGGCTTTACTGTTTCCGGAGTTGCCGCAACAAGATCGTACAGATCACCGGCGCGATGTTCCTTGTTTTTTGCATCCGCATGCCGATCGTTGTCAATGATTTGAATTTCAGGACCGGTAACCCAGGCATAACGATATTTCGGATCTTCCTGTGCCTGGATGATGACACCACTATTACCTCCAGAATCCAGTTTCCACTCAAGCATCAAATGAAAATTTTCAAATTCTTCTTCCGAAATAATATCACCTCCGCCTTCGCCTTTCGGGCCTTTCGCTTTCGGATCAAGATATAAAACTCCATCAGCTACTTTCCACGCAGAGCCATCGGTTTTGTTATTAAAGACATGCCAGCCCTTTTTTGTTGTTCCATCAAACAATAATTTCCACCCGCTTGCTTGTTCTTTTGAACTTAAATTATTTGGTTTAGCCAAAGTTTGGCCAGAGGAGATAAAACAGATCATTAAAAATCCGACTACAACTGTTAAAGCTTTATTCATGCACAATTTTTTTTAATGATAAGATGTATTTTACAATTTCTCTTAAATCGTTCTCAGATAAATCAAAATGCGGAGTCATTGGCACATTCTCCAGACACCTTTCCCACCATTTTTAATTTTGTTGACTAGACGGGTGATGTTGACTTCATTTGAATCATACTTTAACGCCACTTGAATAAATGCAGGTCCGATGAGTTTCTCCGTAGGCTTGTGACAGGTAGTACAATCGTTGGCTAGAATTAGCGCTCCACCTTTTTCCTGTTCACTGATTTTAACTGTCGGCAATTGCCTTGTTGTTTGCTTCGATGTATGACAGCAAACAGACATAAAGAGAAATCGGGCAAGAAATGTTTCATTCATTACTTATTATTTCTTGAGAGTCATAATATACTTTATCATCTCCCTTACGTCCGCCTCTGGCAGGGTTGGGTGTGGTGTCATTTGAACAGTACCCCAGTTTCCAGATCCGCCATTAATTACCTTACTCACCAGCGTATCGATCACAGCAGGCGTGTTTTCATATTTCGCCGCCACGTCAACGTAAGCAGGGCCAATGTTTTTCTGATCTATTTTGTGGCAGGTAGTGCAATCACTTGCGCCGATCAGTTCAAGTCCTTTGGTATCAGGAAGTGCTGGAGTTGCGGCAACGGTATCCTGTTTTTTTTCGTCGGCCGGTTTCTCATCAGAAGAAGAATTACATGCAAAGGCAATAGCACTGATCCCGAAAACAATTAAAAGCTTTTTCATGTGTGTAGATATTAGTTTGGAAATGTTTCTATCTAATCATGTCTGACCGTTAGCAAGTTACTTCAATCCTAAAAGAGAACGATTGAAATTTTCATCACTGCCTGTGCCGGCAAAGTCATCAAATGCTTTTTCGGTTACTCGAATGATATTATTTTTTATAAATACAGATCCTTCTTTTGCGCCCTCTTCCGGATGTTTGATACAGCATTCCCACTCCATCACAGCCCAGCCTTTATAATCCAAAGCTGAAAGTTTACTGAATACAGATTTAAAATCAACCTGTCCGTCACCAAGCGACCGGAAGCGACCGGCGCGATTTATCCAGCTTTGATAGCCACCATACACACCCTGTTTTCCTGTTGGATTAAATTCGGCGTCTTTTACATGAAACATGCGGATACGCTCGTGATAATTGTCGATGTATTCAAGATAGTCAAGGCACTGCAATACAAAATGTGACGGGTCGTATAAAAGACAGGCCCTCGAATGATTACCGGTATGTTCTAAAAACATCTCATACGAAATGCCATCATGGAGATCTTCGCCGGGATGAACTTCGTAACAAAGATCAACGCCACATTCATCGAAGTAATTTAATATAGGTAACCAACGATTGGCTAATTCCTTGAAACCCGTTTCCACCAGGCCGGCAGGCCGCTGCGGCCACGGATACACTGTTGGCCATAACAGGGCACCACTAAAAGTCGCGTGTGCATTTAAGCCGAGATGTTGTGATGCTTTCGCCCCATATCTTAGTTGCTGCACCGCCCATTCAGTTCGTGCCTTCGGATTGTTACGAACATTTTCGGGGGCAAACCCATCAAATAAAGTATCATATGCAGGGTGCACGGCCACCAGCTGACCCTGTAAATGTGTCGATAGTTCGGTGATCACTAATCCCGCTTCATGAACGATGCCCTGGATCTCGTCTGCATAGGTTTTACTTTCCGCGGCCTTTTTGAGATCAATACATCGCGCATCCCAACTCGGGATCTGAACGCCGACGAATCCAATGCTTTTTGCCCATTTGCAGATGGCCTCTAATGAATTAAATGGAGACGCATCTCCCATGAATTGCGCTAAAAAAATTCCTGGTCCTTTTATGGTTTGCATAATAAACCCTCCAAACTCCCAAAAGGGAAGCTTATTTTCAATTTGTATTTCGTTTTGCAGTATCGGTTTCCACGATTGAGTTAGTTTTTTCTAACACCATTCGAAAATTCTTTTGTAAATCAGATAACAGAATAACCAAGCTCGTTATGGAGATCTTTTTTCCCATTACCAGCGATTGCATATGATGAATTTCAAATTCTCCGTTAGGGAGATTTAGAGGGTATAGTCAGTCCACTTTTGATCGGATTGACTCGAGGCAACAACATTATCAATAAATGCCATGCCTCTAATCCCTTCTTCTACTTTAGGAAAATCAAAATTTTCTTTTGAAGGTTCTTTTCCGTCGATTTTCGCTGACAGGGTTAATGCGAAGTTGCGGTAAATGTTTCCGAAGGCTTCGAGATATCCTTCGGGATGACCTCCAGGAGTGCGGCAATTCATGGTGGCGAAGGTGGATAAACGATCCCCATAATTTCCACCAGCCCGTAAGATCTGCATCGGTTGATCAAGCCATTTTACGAGTAAAGTATTAGGCTCTTGTTGTGCCCATTCAATGCCTCCTTTTTCCCCGTATATACGGATCTTTAAGGCGTTCTCTTCTCCGGCTGCAACCTGCGATGCCATCAAAACGCCGTTAGCACCATTATCAAATCTCAATAAAACATTGCCATCATCATCCAGTGCCCTTCCTTCTACCATCACATTTAAATCGGCACATAGCCTCGTGATCCTTAATCCTGTAATATATTCTGCCAGATGTGCTGCATGCGTTCCAATATCACCCATACATCCGCTCTTTCCTGATTTTTTTGGATCGGTTCTCCAGGCTGCCTGTGCATTCCCTTCACGTTCCGTTAATTTGCTTAACCATCCTTGGGGGTATTCAACATATACTTTCCTCACTTTTCCGAGTACGCCTGTTTGCACCATATGTCGTGCCTGCTTTACCATCGGGTATCCGGAGTATGTATGGGTAAGACAGAGATATAATCCCGTTTCATCAACCTTTTTCTTTAACTGCTTTGCCTCGTCTAATGTAAAAGTCATCGGCTTTTCAATGACAACATGAAAACCATTGTCAAGCGCCATCATCGCAGGCGCAAAATGCGCGAAGTTGGGTGTAACAATTGTTAGGAAATCCATTTTTTTGTCAGCAGGTAACTGGCTTTCTTTTTTGATCATCTCATCATAGGTAAGATAAGTCCGGTCTTCAGGAAGAAATAATGAGCGTGCAGAGTCAGCAGCTATTTCCGGATTTATACTGAGAGCGCCACATGATAATTCCATCAAGCCATCCATAAAAGCAGCATGTCGGTGAATGGCCCCGATGAAAGCATCTTTGCCTCCACCCACCATTCCCATTCGTAGTTTTCGATTCATGAATATTTATTTGAAAGTAAAAAGGAAGTTAAAGAAGAATGCGGTTTAAAAATAAAAAATTTACATTTATGAATCGATTTATTAAACGCAACTCTTGTAATTCCTATAATTTTGATTGTTGCTTTTACAGGTTTGGTTCTGTATGTGCGCGGAAGAAAGAAACTCTGCAACAGTTAAGTCCGGTAGAAGCTTAGCAAGTACCCAGTGGGTTGTAGAATGTGAGATGTACGATGTAAGAATTTTGTCAGACTTTATTCTATACTCGATTTTGGATTCCGAATTTGACCTCAGAACAATTATAGACTATGTGCTAACATTTTGTAATTTCAATTAACGATTAGTATGCCACACAAATCATCCCGCAGAGGTGTCATTAAAAACCTGGTAGCAGGTACAGCAGCGTTGGGTTCAGGGGGTATTCTATCCTCGTTTTCCTCGTCTGAAAAAAATCAACCTTATATTTTGAAAGGAAATGTGAACCATTCGGCCTGCAGATGGTGCTACAACTCTATTCCGCTTGAAGAATTTTGTGCAGCTTCAAAAGAAATCGGACTAAAAGCAATTGATCTTGTAGGACCGAAAGACTGGCCTGTACTAAAAAAATATGGCCTTTATTCTTCCATGTGTAATGGTGCTGAGTTAGGAATTGACAACGGTTGGAACGACACCAAGTTTCATCCCGAATTGATAAAAAAATATACTGACATGATCCCACTGGTGGCCCAGGCGGGCTATAAGAACCTGATCTGTTTCAGTGGAACCCGCAAAGGTAAGGATGATGAAACCGGCTGGAAAAATTGTACGGATGGATTGAAACAAATCATGTCCGTTGCGGAAAAAAACGGTGTTTTTGTTGTGATGGAATTATTGAATAGCAAAGTCAATCACAAAGATTACCAGTGTGACAAAACTCCCTGGGGTGTTGAGCTTGTCAAAAGGGTTGGATCTGAAAATTTTAAATTATTGTACGACATCTATCATATGCAGATAGATGAAGGCGACGTGATTAGAACGATCAAAGACAACCACCAGTACATTAACCATTATCACACTGGCGGGGTACCCGGTCGTCATGAGATCGATGAAACCCAGGAGTTATATTACCCGGCAATCATTCAAGCGATACTTGACACAGGTTTCAAAGGATATCTTGCCCAGGAATTTATCCCAACTTCGAAAGATAAAGACGGTCAACTCGCAGCACTGAAGAGCGGAGTAAGAATCTGCGATGTGTGAGCCCCTCCAAACCTCCCTGGAGGGAGGCCTATTGCAGCCTGCAAAAATAAAAAGCGATTTATCTTTATAATTAACACAATAAAAAAACGAATCAAAGTCCTTCCGCACTTGGCGGAAGGATTTAGGAGGGCTTATATATGGCAGATAACACATACGACGCAATCGTGGTTGGCTCCGGAATCAGTGGTGGCTGGGCCGCAAAAGAGCTGACGGAAAAAGGCCTAAAGGTTTTATTACTTGAGCGCGGCCGCAACCTTGTGCACGTCAAAGACTATGTGAACGCGTCAAAAGGTCCATGGGAATTTCCACATCGCGGAGGTCGCACACAGGAGATGGTCGAGAGCTATCCTGTTCTGAAAAGAGATTATCCTCTTAATGAAATGAACCTCGATTACTGGGCGAATGACAAGGATTGTCCCTATGTAGAAACAAAGCGGTTCGATTGGTATCGTGGGTACCAGGTCGGTGGGCGTTCTTTGATGTGGGGTCGGCAAAGTTATCGGCTAAGTCCAATGGATTTTGAAGCAAACGCTAACGACGGGATAGCTGTTGATTGGCCTGTACGATACAACGAAATAGCGCCGTGGTACGATTACGCAGAACGGTTTGCCGGTATCAGCGGTAATAAGGACGGTCTGCCACAGTTGCCTGATGGACAGTTTTTGCCTCCAATGGAATTAAACTGCGTTGAGAAGGATGTTGCTGCACGAGTCAAGGAGCATTATAAAGGACAACGGCTCATTACAATCGGACGCGTTGCCAATATCACTGTTGCGCACCAGGGAAGAACGGCTTGCCAGTATCGCAATAAATGTTGGCTGGGTTGCCCGTTCGGTGCATACTTCAGTACGCAATCATCTACTTTGCCAGCGGCGATGAAAACAGGGAACCTCACCCTGCGTCCTTTTTCGATCGTGACAAAAGTGTTGTATGACAAGGATAAAAAAAGAGCTACCGGAGTTGAGATTCTTGATGCAGAAACAAATAAAACCTACCAATTCAATTCTAAGATCGTTTTTCTCTGTGCTTCCGCATTTAATTCCACCTGGGTTTTGTTCAACTCAGCTACAGATGTATGGCCAGGTGGATTAGGTAGCAGCAGCGGTGAGCTTGGTCATAACGTCATGGACCATCATTTCCGTTGTGGTGCTGGAGGTACGGTTGAAGGGTATGAAGACAAATATTATTATGGTCGCCGCGCAAATGGCATTTACGTTCCACGTTTCCGAAATCTCGGCGGCGAAAAGCGGGATTATATTCGTGGATTCGGTTACCAGGGAGCCGCAAGCCGCCAGGGTTGGAAAAGAGATGTTGCTGAAATGAGTATAGGAGGAGAATATAAAGATGCGCTAACAGAACCGGGAGATTGGACCATTGGAATGACTGCGTTTGGTGAAACGTTGCCCTATCACGAGAATACAATTTCGCTTGCAAAAAGCAAAAAAGATAAATGGGGATTACCCGTTCTGGCAATGGATTGTGAGATCAAAGAGAATGAAAAGAAGATGAGAAAAGATATGATGGAGGATGCCAAAGAAATGCTCGAAGCTGCCGGAGTGAAAGATGTGAGCACTTTCGATAATGGCTATGCGATGGGTATGGGTATTCACGAAATGGGAACGGCGAGGATGGGGAAAAATCCAAAAACATCTGTACTGAATAAGAACAACCAGGTTTGGGATGCGCCAAATGTTTTTGTAACAGATGGCGCCTGTATGACCTCAGCAGCATGCCAAAATCCATCACTCACGTACATGGCACTCACCGCAAGAGCTGCGGCTTTTGCTGTGAATGAACTCAAAAAGCAAAACCTTTAACCGGGAACGACTAAATATTTATTATGAACAGACGTGATGCGTTATCCAGGGTGGCATTAATATTGGGAGGCACCATCGTCGGTGCAAACATCTTTCTTGAAGGATGTAAACCGGCAGACAAGAAGGTAATGACGGGATTGGATTTTCAACCCGAAGACATTGCTTACCTCGACGAGATAGCTGATACGATACTTCCAACCACGGCTTCTTCCCCTGGCGCAAAAGCAGCCGGAGTAGGAACTTTCATGACGGTGATGGTAAAAGATTGTTATGATGAGCAGGAACAGAAAATATTTGTTGAGGGAATGAATAAGCTGCAGGATGCCTGCACGAAGAAATACGACAAAAATTTTATGGAATCCACGCCCCAACAACGCCATGATCTTTTAGTTGAACTCGACGGGGAACAACGCGACTACACAAAACAAGCAGCGGAAAAAGACAAAAATAAAGGAGACAAAAATGAGGAAGAGCCGAAGCACTATTTCAGGCTAATGAAGGAGCTCACCCTGCTGGGATACTTCACCTCAGAAATCGGTGCGACAAAGGCGTTACGCTATATCGAAGCACCCGGAAGATATGAAGGCTGCGTTCCCTACAAGAAGGGAGATAAGGCGTGGGCGATTTAGAGTAGTGAAGTGGGGAGTGTGATGTAAGATGTAACAGCGCTGTTAATTATTTCATCTGCATTTCTCCGCAATTGGATTCTGAATTGTGGCTTCTGTTTGATCAATAATCAACCGAAATCTATGACTTACGATCGCAGAAAGTTTTTGAAGACGGGCGGATTGCTTGCCTCTTCGTTTGCCCTTGGTGGTTTGGCTTGTAATGATGATTCAAAGACGACCGATGGTACAGGTACAGATTCAACCAAAGGAGATACTACGGCTACAGCGGTTGGTAATCCTCAACCACTGACATCTTTCGGCCTGCAGTTGTATTCATTGCGAGATGATCTTCCAAAGGACCCTAAGGGAATTTTGAAACAGGTGTCTTCTTTTGGATATAAACAGGTAGAAAGCTTTGAAGGAAACAAAGGCATCTTTTGGGGGATGACGCATACCGATTTCAAGAAGTATATGGACGACCTTGGAATGACTATAGTGTCGAGTCATTGCAATATTGAAAAGAATTTTGAAAAGAAGGCAGCACAGGCGGGCGAGATTGGAATGAAATACCTGATTGCGCCTTCGATAGGATCTCAGAAGACCGTGGATGATTATAAAAAATATGCTGAGAAGTTTAATGCGCTAGGAGATGTTTGCAAGAAGAACGGACTAAGATTCGCCTATCACAATCATGGATATACCTTCGAACCTCTCGACGGACAAATGCCACAGGATATCCTGATGCAGAATACGAACCCGGATACGGTAGATTTTCAAATGGATATTTTCTGGGTGGTCACACCCGGTGCAGATCCGGCTGCATGGCTAAAAAAATATCCAAATCGTTTCCGTTTGTGTCATGTAAAGGACCGGGAAAAAACAGCTCCGGCTAAAGAAGGTGACGCATCCTGTGATCTCGGTACGGGATCAATAGACTATCCTACTATTCTT
>DAINQQ010000060.1:13359-26852 GCA_036742645.1 Flavitalea sp. | reverse complement strand
CTGGTCGCCTGCAGCATGTCCACCCACCCCGGGGTCGTACCAATCGGCTATAATCAGCGAACCATCCGGCGCCATACATATATCGGCCGGACGAAACCATTGGTCCATCTCGTTCTTCAGTAAATTCAGAATTGTCGCGGTATAACCGGCACCACTGTTTGAAACAGGGTACGCACGGATTACATTTGGACCGGGATCACAATGAATTACCTGATTTTGAAATGCAGCAGGCAGCAAATTTCCTTCGTATACAATCATGCCCGTAGGAGAGCCTGAACCTGTTTGCAAGAGGTTCGGAACAACTCCCGGATCGTTCAAGTGCCAATGGCGGAAAGGAATTGAATCTTCACGGTTCGTTCTGTTAGCCTGCCAGCCAGCGCCAGTCATTTCATCAGTGAATCCATAGTTACCATATTGCATGATATAATTGATCCGCACGCCACGATTGCCATCATCATCATTGTCGCTTTGCCAGATCCTCCCATAACTATCTACTGCAGCTTCGTAGTTGTTTCTGAAATTATCTCCCAGACATTCCACCTTCGAACCATCCGGCTCACAACGAAAGAGCATGCCCTGCTTGTATTTTTTCGGTCCTACCTCATCGCCATCCTGGTCAAGTACAGGCTTACCGTTTTTATCCTTCAAAGTTTTTCCTTCATTACCGAAGCTGAAATACAATTTCCCGTCAGGTCCGAAACTGAAACTATGTACACCATGATCGTGTTGCTCCCCACCGATTCCCTGGAAAACAACTTCTTTGCGGTCGGCTTTATCATCACCGTTGTCGTCATAAAAAGCCCATACGTAGGGACTTTGGGAAATCAATACTTTCTTTCCCAACACACATACACCCAATGGCGCATTCAGTTCCGGGCCCTGGTAAAATATCTTCCCCGTATCCATTTTTCCATCACCGTTAGTATCCTCCAATATCATAATGCGATCACCCATTGGATTAGTAGGATTGCCATTAATTCCCGGGCGGTAATTATATGCTTCAGTAACCCAAACTCTTCCTCGTTCATCAACATCAATATTTGTCGGGTTTTTTAACATAGGCTCTGTAGCCATCGCTCTAACCTCGAGCCCTTCTGCTACTACCAATCCCTTCAACGCATTTTCCGGAAGATGAAGCTGCTCTTCCGTAAGACTATCACTTGTATCTGCAGCCACAGTACCTTCATCGTTATTATTACACGACGTAAGGAATATCATCACTATAGCTACCAGGAAACAAAAAGTTCGAATACAGGGATGAAGCAAGCGGTTAGATTGAGTTATCATCGGAAAAGTCTTATATATTAAAGTAATGGGAGAGAAAAATTAAAGAAAGATGAGGGATTGATCAAACAAATTTGATTTGTGGTTTGGGGTTCAAAGTTCGAGTTTCTAAGTTCCATAGTTCCAGCGTTTAGAGTTTCAGAGTTTGCAGAGTCTCACAGTTCCAGAGTTGTAAAGTTCCAAAGTTTTAAACTTTGTGCTTGTTGTTGGTAGTTGTGAAGTAACTTGAGAATGTAGGTTGAACTCTGAAACTCTGAAACTTCGAACCACAAACCACAAGATGCATTACAACCAACTTGGCGATTCAAATTTACACATTAGTGAAATCGGCTTTGGATGTATGTCGCTATCCGGCACCGATAATGAAAATGCAACTATTCTGCATCGTGCCATTGACCTTGGAATTAATTTTTTTGATACTGCCGACTTGTACAATAAAGGAATGAATGAAATATCGGTCGGAAAAGCGTTGAAGGACAAACAGAGTAAGATAATACTGGCGACAAAAGCAGGAAATCAGTGGAGAACGGACGGAAGTGGGTGGGATTGGAATCCGCGCAAGGATTATATTCTTACTGCTGCTGAACAAAGCCTTAAACGCCTTCAAACCGACTGTATCGATCTTTACCAGCTGCATGGCGGCACAATCGACGACCCCATCGATGAGTCGATTGAAGCATTTGAACAATTGAAGCAGCAAGGCAAGATCCGGTATTATGGCATCTCCTCCATTCGCCCAAACGTTATACGTGAATATCTTAAGCGCTCGTCAATTGTAAGCGTAATGATGCAGTACAGTGTACTTGACAGACGGCCAGAAGAGTCATGCCTCGATCTCTTAAAACAAAACAATGTTGGCGTCCTTGCACGTGGAAGTATTGCACAGGGAGTACTGGTGAACAAACCGGGTAAGGAATACCTTCAACATACACGCCAGGACGTTGCCAAAGCGGTGGAGACAGTTAGATTAATGTCCAATAACAAAAGGTCGGCGACACAAACATCCTTAAGATACGTATTGAACCATCCTGCAATTACTTCGGCAGTACTTGGTATAAGGACTATTGAACAATTAGAGGAAGCTGTGAGCACTGTGTTTACACCCGAACTTTCAGAGAAAGATGTGAAAGTATTACGAAGTTCAATTCGCGCGATTACTTATGAACAGCACAGGTGATCTTTCGACATGCTTAGGACATGAATTGACACGAATATTTTTTGCGAAGATTCATGTAATTCTGTACAACAAGAAGACGCCTTTGTTTCGTTCGCCCACGAGTTACACAAATTATCACGAATTAATTCGTGGCAATTCGTGTAATTAGTGGCACGACTTTCTGATTCGGATATTGCCTCAATAAATCATCTCCAAGACGCTGGAATTCGTGGCAAAACTTCTTAATGCTAATAATTCTTGTTCTAGTTCAAGTCCCCTTGGGATTAAAGAATATGTTTGGCATTGCCACTCATCCGGTTACTGAAGCATTTGTACCTTTTCACATTTTTATGCTTCCTAACTTCACTTTATTGACCCGATCTTTGCGGCGAAATTTTTTTTATATCGCAATAGGGGTACAACGTCTGTAAGTTGTTTTATATAAAAGGGCAGTTGGCAGAAGCAGTACTATCCGGAGCGACGTGCCAAACAATTCGGATGCAAATTCACGAACCAAGACCTATTCCTTTGGTCTTCAACGGGGAAGGCGAAACTTTTGAAATGCTGTTTAAGACACATTTCAAAAGCCTGTACGCTTATGCCTATACCATGGTTAAAGACGAGATGGCCGCCGAGGAAATGGTTCAAAATGTTTTCTTTAAGATTTGGGAAAAAAAGGGCGGTCTTAACATTCAATCTCCCGCCCTTGCTTATTTATATAAATCTGTCTATCACGAAAGCCTGAATTACCTCAAGCATCAGAAAGTAAAAGCCGCATACCAGGCACATACCACATATCAAATGAAAAATCAGACCGATCATGCTTCGAAAAAAGTAATGCTGTCTGAACTTGAACAACAGATCAATAAGGCGTTGTATGAACTGCCTGAACAGTGTCGTACTATTTTTCAAATGAGCCGTTTTGAAGAATTGAAATACCAGGAGATTGCAGACAGGTTAGGACTTTCGATCAAGACAGTAGAAAACCAGATGGGAAAGGCATTGAAGATAATGCGGTTAAGGCTAGTTGATTATCTTCCTTTTCTCATTGCATTTCTGATAGAACCCTACACTCAATTGAGCATTTGAAGTCGAATGAGAACGATATGAATGATGAATTGCTGGTCAAATACCTGCTGGAGGAGGCTAGTGTTGTTGAACGCGACGCGGTAGATCATTGGATCAAGGCGAAGCCGGAAAACAAAAAGTATTTTAACCACTTTCAATTGATCTGGGAAACCAGCAAACAGCTCGTTGTTCCTTCGACAGTTAATGCGGATGAAGCATGGAGGCGCTTTCAGCAAAGAACCGAGCAAGCATCAAAAAAGCCGGCGATAGTTAAACAGATCAATTTTGGACGCAGTTGGATGCGGGCGGCTTCTATTGCAGTGTTGCTCGCTGGCGTTGCGGCCCTCACCTATTTCCTTTCGGACCGTTTCTCAACGCCGGTAACCGTTGCGTCTTCGGTCAGTCCGGTGAGAGATACGCTGCCTGACGGCTCGTTTGTTACGCTGAACAAAAACTCCAGTATCAGTTACGAAAGCAAGTTTAAAGGCGAACAAAGAGAAGTTCAATTAAAGGGAGAGGCCTTCTTTACGGTAACCCCTGATAAGAAAAAACCATTTGTAATTAGCGTAAACGACATCACGGTTACTGTTGTGGGAACATCTTTCAATGTTAAAGGCTTGGATGGCAAAACCCAGGTAATTGTTGAAACTGGTGTTGTTAAGGTAACGAAGAACCATCAAATCATTGAATTGCGGCCCGGCGAAAAAATTGTAGCCGACCAGGCAGATACGACTATGCGAAAAGAAGAGGTGACAGATCAGCTTCATAACTATTACCGAACCAAAGAATTTGTGTGCGTTAGAACTCCGCTTTGGAAACTGGTGGAAGTATTAAACGAAGCCTATGATGCCAATATAATTATTGGAAACAATAAGCTCAGAAGCCTTCCGCTTACAACAACTTTTTATAATGAATCGCTCGCTAAAATTTTATCCATAATCGAACAAACATTCCAAATTTCAGTGGAACGAAAGAATGGCCAGATCATATTACAATAGTGAGACTACAATGTCACAACTTCAGAATTAATGAGACGAAAAGCCGGACATATAATCTTTATCGTTTCACTGAGTATTCTGATATCCATCTCGGTGAGTGCACAAAGCGTTCTTGAACGGAGTATTTCCATCCAGGTTAGCCGCCAGCGACTGGATAATGTTTTAGAGATATTAAGCAACAAAGGAAATTTTTTCTTTTCTTATAATAGCAACATTATAAAGGTTGATAGCCTTGTCACTTTAAGCGTTATCAACCGGCCAGTAAGAGATGTGCTTTTAATGTTATTTGGTGAAGGCTATGAATTCAGGGAGAGTGGAAATTATATAATACTACGCAGGGCTCCTATCAAATTGCGCCTTGTAACAAACCAGGCGGTAAGTGACGATAAATTTTACACTGTAAGCGGTTATGTAATCGATGACCAAACAGGAGAAAAAGTAAGTGATGCAAGCATTTATGAAAAGCTGCGACTGGCATATGCAAGTACCAACAGCCAGGGATATTTTAAAATCAAATTGAAAAGCAAGTACAAAACGGCAGCTATCACTGTAAGTAAGCAATTCTATGAAGACACAACCGTTGTGATCGAACCCAGGTATAATCAATCCATAAACATCACCATTGTCCCGACGGAAATCTCGGAACATACTGTCACGATCACGCCGCAGAATTACCAGGCGCCTGAAACTATACAAGTTGAAGTTCCCATCAACGACAGCACCCATTGGTTATATACATATGTAAAAAAAGATTCTGTGCTTGTTGAACGAACGACAATTGGCAGATGGCTGGTCTCGTCGAAACAAAAAATTCAAAGTATCAACCTGAGCAAATTCTTTACGGTACGACCCGTTCAAGGTTCTGTTGTTCCAGGTTTAAGTACAAATGGAAAACTGAACAGCCAGGTTATTAATAATTTTTCCTTCAACCTGTTTGGAGGGTATTCAGGCGGTGTGAATGGATTAGAAATGGCCGGCTTGTTCAATATCGATAAGAAGAATGTTCAATATGTTCAATTGGCTGGTTTGTTCAATAACGTTGGCGGATCGGTTCGTGGTGTACAATTGGGTGGTGTTAGTAATACTGTACTTGACAGCGTGAATGGAGCACAGTTAGCAGGCATCACAAATTATGTTCGAAAAAGTTTTATCGGATGGCAGGTGGCAGGCATTTATAACCACATCGGTGGCAGCTTGAAAGGGTCGCAAATGGCCGGCATTGCAAACTTCGCCAATCACAAAACGCAGGGAGCACAAATTGCGGGTGTGGCTAATATTAGTTCACGACAGGTGAATGGCGTACAAATCGCCGGGGTTTTCAATTATACGAGGAAATTGAGCGGCGTACAGATTGGCTTGATAAACGTCGCCGATAGTTCAACAGGTTACAGCATCGGTTTGATAAATATTATTTACCATGGATATCACAAGTTATCTATTTCAAGCAACGAAGTGCTGCACGTAAACGCTGCATTCAAAACGGGAAGCTCGAAATTATACAGCATATTACTAGCAGGAGCGAGCGCCGACACGAGTAAAAAGGCATTTTCGTTCGGCTATGGATTGGGTTCTGAATTTTCATTAAACAAGCGATTTGCCATTAATCCGGAAGTCACTGCACAGTATCTGTACCTCGGCACATGGGATTATCTAAATCTCCTGAATAAATTCAGTCTGCTGCTAACAGTTAAATTCGGTAAATACTTCTCGATTTTTGCCGGCCCCTCCTACTCAATTTATATCTCTGATCAAACGGACCCTGTTCCAGGATATAAAAGTGATGTTCCATTTAATTCCTTTCATAAAAACGAATTCAGCGGAAGAGTAACAGGCTGGATAGGTTGGACAGCCGGCATCAATCTATTCTAAAAAACTTGAATCACACATAGGGGTAAGTGCTTTCTGAGTTGTCGTATTTGAAATGAATGATAATGGCAACACGGTCCAAGAAATTTTTTTTCACAGCTATCGTAGGTTTATTTTTTTCTCTTACTGGCTACCCTCAGCTTACACAAACAATCCGCGGAAAAGTAGTTGACCAGCTACTACAAAAAGCGTTGGCTGGTGCTACGGTCTCTATAGATGGAATCACTAAGTCGGTCATTACACAATCAGATGGAAGTTTTCGCATAAATGATGTCTCTGTTGGTTCGCATCAAATGCAGGTCAGCTTTATAGGCTTTAAAGATGCCACCCTGGATAACATCGTGGTAAATACTGGAAAGGAAGTTGTCCTGACGATTTCGTTGGAGACTGATGTCGAGATGCAACAGGAAGTAGTCGTAAAAGCTACAAGCAGGAAAAATAAACCGCTGAATGAAATGAGCGTCGTAAGCGCACGTGCATTCACCGTTGAGGAGACTCAGAAATATGCCGCGGCGGTAGATGATCCCTTACGAATGGCTACAAGCTTTGCCGGCGTGGTATCAGCCGATGATGGGAACAATTACATAGTTATCAGGGGAAATTCTCCAACAGGATTATTATGGAGAATGGAGGGCGTTGACATACCAAATCCGAATCACTACAGTTCTGCAGGAAGCAGTGGCGGCGGAATTTCAATCCTCAGTGCGCAGCTTTTGTCGAACTCTGACTTTATAACCGGTGCGTTTTCGGCCGAGTATGGTAATGCCCTCAGCGGCGTTTTTGATCTCAGGCTTCGAAAGGGAAACAATGAACGCAAAGAGTATACTTTGCAGGCCGGATTACTTGGATTAAATGTGTCTGCAGAAGGTCCAATTGCTCCTTTCTATAAAGGTTCGTACCTCATCAATTACCGGTATTCTACACTTCAACTTCTCAGCAAAATGGGATTAGATGTTGTAGAAGGATCAACAAACTTCCAGGACCTTTCTTACAACATTTATCTTCCTACAGATCGACTCGGAGAATTTACCCTTTTTGGGTTTGGTGGATCAAGTGGTCAAAATTTGAAACCGGAAACCGATTCTACGAAATGGGAATCGGAGGCAGATCGATACGGTGGAGAATACAAAGGCAAAACGGCTGCAGCTGGCGTAACACATAGCATTCTAATCGGAAACAATATGCAGGTGCGATCTGCACTTTCATTATCATACACCGAAAATAACTATCATGAACAATTTGCAGAAAAAACCGGTGATCTGTCAAATATTTATGGCAATAACTACAGAACTACCAAGTGGACATTTTCTTCAACCGCCAACCGAAAATTTGGTTTGAAACATGCTTTGCGTACCGGCATTATTGTAAGTAATTTCAAGTTCGATTACTACCAGAAGTCGCGTGAAAATCCAAATGCTTCTGTCGAGGAGCGAATAAACAGCTCCGACAATACGCAAACCGTACAGGCCTTTGCACAATGGCAATATAAACCGGTAAACAATCTCACGCTTCATGCAGGCCTGCATTATCTCAACTTGCTATTGAATCAAACAAAAACAGTTGAACCACGAGCATCCGTGAAATGGGATGTCGATAAAAAGAATTCATTCGCCATTGGTTACGGATTACACAGCCAGATCCAGGCAATGGGCGTTCACTTCGCAAAGTCGAAAACTGCCGAAGGAAATTGGATCTATCCGAACAAGAACCTTGCCTTTACCAAGGCTCACCACTTCGTGATATCGTATGCACATGCTTTCGGGAAAAACCTACGGTTTAAAACTGAAATATATTACCAGGATTTGTCCGATGTGCCTGTCAGCATTTATGATACAAGCGCTTTTTCAACATTGAATATTCAGGGTGACTTTGTTACTGAACCGCTCACCAACAAGGGCAAGGGGAAAAACTACGGTATTGAAGTTTCATTGGAAAAATATCTCAGCAACAATTTCTATTTCCTGCTAAACAATTCTATATACCAATCAAAATACACTGCACTTGATGGCATTGAACGGAATACGAGGTACAACGGAAACTACACAAGCAATTTTACTGCGGGTAAGGATATTGTTTCAAAAAATGGCAGGCGAACATTTGGCGCAAATATAAAGATGATCTATGCCGGCGGCTTTAGGTATTCACCCATCGATCTCGACAGATCAAAAAAGGAAGGATATACAATCGTGGAAGAAAGTGCTGCTTTTAGCTTGCAAAATCCTGCGTACTTCAGAACGGATCTGCGCCTGAGCATTAAATGGAACCGAAAACATCTCACAAGTACCCTGTCGCTCGATATTCAGAATTTGAGCAACCGAAAAAATATTTATAATCAGTATTATGACCCATTCAAGGATAAGATAGTTAACAGTTATCAAACTGGCTTGATCCCAGTGGTAAACTATAAAGTTGAATTCTGATGACCAGGTTAGATACCGATATTCCCGAAAAACAATTCCAAACAACAACCTTAATTAATCAATTATTTATAAATAAATCAATCATGAAAAAGGTCAGCTCGGCTTTATTACTGGTAGCTATTATTACCTTACCTTCCTGCAGAAAGGTAATTGGGCATGGACCGGTGATAACCGAAGGAAGAAGCCTGTCAAACTTCACTGCTATTAATTTTGGAGTGCCAGGTGATTTGTACTACACGCAGGATAGTGTGTACAAAATAGAAATACAGGCACAGGAAAATATCGTCCGAGAAATAGAAACATATTTGGTGGGCAGTGAGTTAAAGATCCGAGTTCATGATCATGTTAACCTGCGTGCGAGCGAAGACATAAGGATTAATATAAGCGCACCTTCAATTAGCGCTCTATCATTAAGTGGCTCAGGTAATCTTAAAGTGGTACAACCATATCGTGCTTCCAATACGACGCTTGTAGTGAGTGGCTCGGGTAAGATGACTTTCAACCAGGTTGAAACAGATAACATCGATGCAACGGTAAGTGGCTCAGGGGAATTAATGGTATTTAATGGAATAGCCAAACATGAGGACGCAGACATCAGTGGAAGCGGCCGCATTGACCTGCTCGGCATTACTGCCAAAACAGCGCGTACACAAATCAGTGGTTCGGGTTCTATAAAGCTATATGTTACAGACGAGTTGAACAGTAAAATTTCGGGTAGCGGTTCGGTATATTATCAAGGTAACCCTGTGGTGAATACGACGATTAGCGGGTCGGGCAGAGTCACACGGTTGTAGTTGAAATAGTTGTCGCAAAGACGCGAAGAAAGTCACCTTCTCGTCTTTGCGAGAATAACTTTCTAATTCAACACACTTTTCTCTTTATCAATGGTGATTTTTTCCAGTTCTTTAATTTTATCCCAGCCTCCCACAATATTCCGGATGTTATGGATACCCTGTCTTTTAAGCAGCGAGGCTGCAATAACACTTCGGTAGCCACCCGCACAATGTACATATACATTATGATCGTCCTCAATGTTGGCCATGCTTGCCGGATCGGTCATTTCCTCTAAAGGAAGGTTGATAGCTCCACGTAGATGACCGTCTGCAAATTCGGGTTCACGTCTAACGTCGATGATCACCAGTTTATCATCAAAGGGAATATCCATGGCAAGTTCATCAGGCTCGATATCAATTATCATATCAATTGGCTCGCCCGCATCTTTCCAGGCATGAAATCCTCCGTTAAGATAGCCGATCATTTTTGAGAAGCCCACACGTGCAAGTCGAACGATTGTCTCCTTCTCCTTCCCTTCTTCAGTCACTAACAAAATTGGTTTATCGAACGATAATAAACTACCAGCCCACTCCGCAAATCTTCCCTCTAATCCAATGTTAATAGATCCAGGAATAAATTGTTCAGTGAATATCTCAGGCTTTCGTGTATCCAGAACTATGGTATCAGGTTGCTGAGCTTTTGATTTGAACTCTTCAACGGTTAGTTGAGTTAGGCCTTGTTGCATAATTTCATCCAGGCTATCGTACCCTTCTTTATTTATTTTCGCATTGATGGGAAAATAAGAGGGAAAGTCACCCAATCCTTCTGTTACCTCCTTGATAAACTCTTCTTTTGTTTTTGCCTGTAGTGCATAATTAGATTGTTTCTGCTCTCCAATTGTACTATGAGATTCGGACCCGAGATTCTTTCCGCAGCTGCTGCCTTGTCCATGCGCCGGATATACCAGGACATCGTCTGGCAAAACGGCTATTTTATTTTGAAGAGAATCATATAACAGTGATGCCAGCTCCTCTTTAGAAAGGTCACCGCTGCTTAGGTCTGGCCGTCCTACATCACCTACGAATAAAGTGTCACCGGTGAAAATTGCGTGCGGTTTATCATCTTCATCTTTCAACAAGTAGCAGGTAGATTCTACGGTATGGCCGGGTGTGTGCAATACTTCAATGCTGACACTTCCTAGTTGAAATATTTCCCTATCCTTGGCCCGATATATAGGAAAATTTGTTTCGGTATCAGGCCCATATACTATAGGAGCCCCGGTTGTTTTACTTAAATCAAGGTGGCCACTCACGAAATCGGCATGAAAATGTGTTTCAAAAATGTATTGAATTGTTGCATTTCTCTCACTTGCAAGCTCCAGATACGTCTCGATATCACGCAATGGATCGATTACTGCCGCTTTTCCATCACTTTCAATATAGTAAGCAGCCTCGCTCAAACAGCCCGTGTACAATTGCTTTATGAACATGTCTCGACTTTCGGGCAAAGTTAACCCGATAAATTTTAATATCAAATGCGTTGAGACGGTTTCAAGGCCGTTTCGGCGAATATTAACTATTCAATTCTTCTACGCATTTTACAATATGAGCAATGCGAGGGTTATTCACAGAATAATAGATGTACTTGCCATCACGATGAGTCTTTACGATGCCAGCTCTGCGTAAAACGGCAAGATGTTGGGATGCTACGGATTGTTCAAGATGAAGCTTGTTAAATATCTCAGTAACAGTAATCCGCTTATTTTCATCGATTAGCTTTATGATTTGCTGGCGCAGTTTATGATTCAGAGCACGAAGCGTTACGGCACCTTTTTTTAAGGCTATAAACTCAACCTTAACCGGCGATCCTTCTTCACCATTCTCATTCAAGACCATTGAATAGTTACTTGCGACATTCATCAGTACCCCAATTATTTTATGACGCAAAGGTAGGACAAAATGCTATTCTGATTTTTTGCTTACTGTGTAAAATTCCTTCAAATACAGAGGTTCAGAATAGGCGACATCGGAAAATTCCTGATCAAGAAATTTCTGATGTGATAAGATCGCAAGATGTTCGGCTGAAAATGGAATTTCAGAAAACACTGCGTTAGGATGTGACATCAGTTGTTGGAACTTTTTACTGCCGTTTCCTGAAAAAATGATTTCATGTTTTAATAGATAGTCGGAAAAAGTGGATTCTTCGACAACCAGGGCAGTAGATGACATTTCTTCCCTCAGATCCGGCGTAAATAACGCTGTGAAAATTTCCATCCGCCTGGCATCTATCATTGGACAAAATAATCTCTTTTCAGCACCATTTTTTTCTTTATAGGCCTGCTTTATTGCGAGCGCCATCGCCCGTAAAGTATTCTCAGTGATAAGAGGAATGTTTAATGTATAACAGATGCCCTTAGCAGTTGCCATACCAACACGAAGACCTGTATATGAGCCGGGACCTGCAGTTACGGCAACAGCTTGTAGGTCATGAATAGTGTATTTACACTGTTGTAATATTTGGTTAATGGCAGAATGAATCCATGAAGCATGATCTTTTTGTTGATGATTCTCTACTAAAGCAATCGCTTCGCCATCTGAGGCGATACAAATACTTGCTTTGTCAGTTGAAGTATCAAGGTTTAAGATTAAAGACATAGATCCATTACCACTTTTATTTATAGCACTTCTTCGAATGATAGTGCAGTCCACACTGTCCTCTGTGTCTTCCGCTTGTGTTCTTGTGAACCTACCATTGTGCGTTAAGGTTCAGAAAGGACACTACGGACAAGGGAAAACTACTCACGGGTTAATTAATTTCGCTTCTCTTTTGAGCAATTCGCAAGGTTGATAGCGTTCCTCCGTCAGACTAAGTCTATTCAATAGTGAATATATATTTTTCAACCCTATTTTCTCGCTCCATTCGAAAGGGCCCAGAGGATAATTAGTACCCAGCTTCATAGCGATATCAATTTCCTCCTTTGTGCTCACTTCCTGCTCCAGAGTGTAATATGCCTCGTTTACGATCATGGAAATAACTCTTGGTGTTATCATACCCGGAACATCAGGCACTAACTGGTACGTCCATTTTAATTCTGAAAATAGATCCGAAACAATCTTTTCCTTCGAAGGATCAGCGATCGCGATCTCAGTCGTTTTCCGGTTAAGCATGGTAGGCCACGCATTAATTCGAACAAGTGATTTGTCTGATTCAGCCAGACTTCCATTAATCGAGTTTATAAACACTGGTTTTCCCTTCAGTCTCAAGAGGCCTGCCATTCTCTCGGGGTCATCCGCAAATAAGAGATCGAAATACACATCAATATCAGACACGCTGTAAAAAACCTTCATTGTGTCGGCCCACATAATTTCAGTTCCACCTGGAACTCCTTTTTGCAGAAACTCCAACTTTATAACATCATCCGCTAAGACGCAAATCCTCATTCGGAAAATTTTAGCAAAGAAAACTATTTCGGCTCAATGGAATACGTTAACTGAATCTTTCTTTTACTACTTTTGAAACCATGGAAAAGAAAATCATCAATACCTCCGCAGCACCTGCTCCAATCGGTCCTTACAGCCAGGCCGTTCAAGTAGGCAATCTCCTTTTTGTTTCTGGACAAATAGCGATCAACCCCGCAACCGGAAATATTGATGCAACTGACATTATTAGCGAAACACACCAGGCAATGCATAATGTAAAATCTATCCTTGCGGAAGCACAGATGGATTTCAACAGTGTAATTAAGACAACGATTTTTCTAAGTGATATGTCTTTATTCGCTTCGGTTAACGAAGTTTATGGGAAGTACTTTCAGGGCGATTTTCCGGCCAGAGAAACTGTTGCAGTGCAAGGATTGCCGAAGAATGTAAACGTGGAAATAAGTGTCGTTGCTGCGAGATAGAGGGACAATGAACAGTGAACAATGAA
>DAINQQ010000060.1:0-13259 GCA_036742645.1 Flavitalea sp. | reverse complement strand
TTGTATGGCTGAGAATATATTGAAGGTGAAGAGTTACAATTCTGCGATAAGGATAGTTAAACTTTCACAATATCTAATAAATAAAAAAAAGGAATTTGTTATTTCCAATCAGGTTCTGCGAAGTGGCGCCGCAATTGGGGCGCTGATTCGGGAATCTGAATATGGGCAAACAAAGCAGGATTTTATACACAAGTTGAGCGTTTCACTCAAAGAAGCATCTGAAACAGAGTATTGGCTATGTATATTAAAAGATACCGGATACACTGAAAGAAACCTTTATAATAGTTTAATTGATGATTGCAAAGAGTTACTAAAGCTTCTAATAGCTAACGTCAAAACAGCAAAAAAGGGCTATCCCGGATAAATATTCCAACCTAACCCATCATTCATTATTCATTGTTCACTGTTCATTGTTCATTTCCTTCTTCACCTTTGTAAATGCCGCAATTGCTTTATCGAGATGATGCGGTTCGTGTGCTGCACTCAGTTGCACGCGAATCCTGGCGAGGCCTTTTGCTACAACCGGATAAAAAAATCCGATTACGTAGATCCCTTCTTCTAATAATCTCGCTGCAAAATTCTGGGCAGTAACAGCATCATATAGCATGATCGGGACTATTGGATGGTCTCCCGGTTTTATGTCAAATCCTGCTTCGGTCATCCTGCTACGAAAGTATGTGGTATTGAATTCAAGCTTGTCTCTGAGTTGGGTCGTTTCACTTAACAGGTCAAGGACAGCTATACTTGCTCCGACAATGCTCGGGGCCAGTGTGTTGGAAAATAAATAAGGTCTTGAACGCTGTCGAAGCAATTCAATTACTTCTTTACGCCCGCTCGTAAAACCGCCGAGAGCACCGCCCAATGCTTTTCCCAGGGTTCCGGTAATAATGTCTATTCGGCCCATAACGCCACGGTATTCATGCGTCCCACGTCCCCTCTTTCCAATGAAGCCACTTGAATGACATTCGTCGATCATAACGGCCGCATTATATTGATCAGCGAGATCGCAGATGCTGTCCAGTTTGGCGATGGTCCCATCCATACTGAAAGATCCATCCGTTACAATAATGCGGTTGCGACAATTGGCGGCTTCCTTAAGCTTTGATTCCAGGTCGGCCATATCGTTGTGCTTATAACGGAAGCGTTGTGCCTTACACAATCGAACGCCATCGATGATCGACGCATGGTTTAGCTCATCCGAAATGATCGCATCCTGTTCACCGAACAGGGGTTCAAAAACACCTCCGTTCGCATCGAAGGCGGCCGCATATAGAATAGTATCTTCTGTTCCTAAAAAATCAGCAATCTTTTTTTCCAGCTCCTTATGTATGTCCTGTGTTCCGCAAATAAATCGCACACTGCTCATCCCATAGCCACGCTTTTCTATATATTTCTTAGCCGCCTCAAGAACTTTCGGGTGTGAAGAAAGGCCGAGGTAATTATTAGCGCAGAAGTTCAACACTTTTTTCCCATTCACAACGATCTCTGGCCCCTGGGGCGATTCTATAATTCTCTCCGTTTTAAACAGCCCGGCCGACCTGATCTCTTCCAACTCGGATTTTATCCGTTGAACTAAGCTTTGATTCATACAATTATTTTTAATTGGCCGACAAAAATAGGAAACTGGTTCCAACCCGTAGGGGATAACATCCGGGAGGATCGACTGGCGACTTCTTCATAAAATCTTCACATTTCCTGTAACATTTTGAAAATACCTTCGTCCTATTATTTCAAACGATTTTATGTTCAAACAGACCTTTACGCGGTTGATAGTGCTTGGGACCCTTCTATTCACCTTCTGTTTTGCGCTGGTTTCCGCTGAAAAAGCCCGGGAATCGGCACTGGCGAACTGCGGTGAACCTGAAACAAAAGCCGAAAAGACACGTCCTTCAAGTGAGTTTGTGCTCGAAAGATTGGTCAGTTCCGTAATGTTTGGCATCAAATAAAGCACTAGAAGCATCAAACTTTTTACTAAAGAGGCCAGAGAGCCTCTTTTTTTGGCAAATGTTGTAACTTTTTAAACCGGGCGTCGTTACACCATGTAACAACCATCACATACAGCGGTCTGCTTATGACAGAGAAAGAATATAATCAGTGTGTCCATCAGTATTCAGACAACGTGTATCGCTTCATTTTGAAGAATCTTCAACATGAAGAAGACGCGAGGGATATAGTACAGAGTGCTTTTGAAAAAATGTGGGTGAACCGGTCGGAAGTCGATAACACCCGTTGTAAGTCTTATTTGTTTACGGTTGCTTACCACCAGATGATCGATCACATCAGAAAAGTAAAACGAATAAGCCTGAAGGACGAGTTTGACGAGAATGCGAGGGTTTATAATAAGCAGGAACATAATACCAGAAAGATTCTCGAAGAAGCGCTAAGCAGGCTGGGCGACACACAACGATCACTGGTATTGTTGAAGGACTATGAGGGTTATTCGTATGAAGAAATAGGACAAATTACAGGCTTAAATATAAGCCAGGTGAAAGTGTACCTGCACAGAGCGAGAATACAATTGAAGAATTTCCTGGTAAGTCCTGAAAACGTTATTTAAAGAAAGATCAGAGGCGTTCATTATGAATATAATCAACAGACATAATTATGAAGAATACTTTTTGTTGTATATCGACGATGAGTTGAGTGCAATAGAAAAGCGCGCAGTTGAGGAGTTCATCTATCAGCATCCTGATCTAAAAATAGAACTGGAAATGCTTCAGCGGTCTGTTCTACGTCCCAACCCTGTTGTGTTTCATGATAAAGACGTTCTTTTAAAGAATAGTTCATCGTTTATCAATGAAACAAATTATGAGGAGTATTTTGTTTTATACGGAGATGACGAATTGAATAACGAACAAAAAGATGGCGTAGAACAGTTCGCTTATTGTAATCCTGTATACCAGGCAGAATTTGAATTAATCCAGAAGGCCAGGCTGCAAGCGGACACACATATTGTTTTTCCGGGTAAGGCTAGTTTATATCGCACCGAAGAAGAAGGCGAGAAAGTATTTATGATTCGTTGGTGGAGAATTGCAGCTGCTGCTGTTTTATTTATCTTTTTTTCGGGACTAGGTTGGTATATGATTTCGGAAAAAATATCTACACCTGCAATTATTACAAAGACCCCTTCGAGGGAGGTCGATCAGCCAGTTCCTACAAAGCCTGAGCAGCAACAGGAAGGTATTGCGAAAACAGATCCGGCTGTTGAAACGATCAATTCTGAAAAAAGAGAAGCAGCAAAACAAAACGTGTCCAGGATCCCGATGGCTTCTCAACAGAAAACTGTAACAAAGCAAACGTTAAGTGATCCAGAAAATGTTGAAAAAGATATTCAAGGGCGTAACATTCAAATAGCGTCGACCCTTACAAAAGAAAAGCCGGAAGTCAGTATTCAGAAAGTGGAGACTCCAGGTAGTTTAGCATTGCAGGGAACAAAGAGAGCGATTGATGAAGAAGTGGGATCACCTGCACCGAATCCATACGCCTACATAGCCTCAAACAATGAAATTGAAATTTTAAATACTACTGTCAGTAGGAAAAATAAATTGCGCGGTCTCTTCCGAAAAGTATCACGGGTCGTTGAAAAAACAACAAATATTGAAACCGGTGATGGCAATGGCATACGTATCGCAAACTTCGAAATAGGCTTAAAATAATTTAAACAACAGCTAAATAACAAACATGAAACGGACATTTATGATCCTGGCAGGGATATGCTTTGTACTCTCCGGAATGGCACAAACGGATTCGACGGCAAAAGAAAGTGATACGATCCGGGTAGGAGATATTCTGATCATCAAAAAGAAAAAAGATGGCACCCATGATGATGATGTGCGGGTGGAACACGAAAAATCATACAAACCTAAGAACATAACCACTAATTGGGGAATCGTTGACCTGGGTATCAGTCAATTTCAGGACAATACTGCGTATCCGGCATCAATTGCCCAGGGCTATCTTCCTGCGGGTGCCAATGACGATTGGTTTGATCTGAGGGATGGAAAATCAATCAATGTAAACATCTGGTTTTTTATGCAACGAGTTAATCTTGTTCAGCATATTGTCAACCTTAAATACGGGTTAGGGCTTGAACTAAATAATTACAGGTATTACGAAAACATTAAATACCAAAAAACTGCGACACCGCTTGTGATCATGGATACTGTGAATTACAGTAAGAACAAACTGGCTGCAGATTACCTGACAATACCAATGATGTTGAACTTTAATTTTACCCCCGATCGCCGACATGGCTTCGGATTAAGTATTGGTGCGAGTGCAGGATACCTGTACTCATCGCGCCAGAAAACTATCAGCGATGAATTTGGAAAGAAAAAAGATAAGGAAGATTTCGAGTTGCGCAAATGGAAAATCTCTTATATAGGCGAACTAAGCCTCGGAGTATTTAAGCTATACGGTTCTTATGCAACGCAAAGCATGTTCGAGAAAGGACTGGATCATACTCCATACACAGTAGGTATCCGGTTGAGTAACTAAGATATTCAGTCGGTTCGAAAATTTGAAGGTCTTCATCATGCTGATAATGTCGGTAGGGTGCAAAGACCTTCGGTTTTTTTATCCATTTCCGAAATACTTTTATTAATAAATCTCGTAGCAAAAAGGATAAATCTTTCAATATCTCCTTTTGTTGTTGGTATGCCTACTGAAACTCTAATGGCCCCCCTGAGTTTTCCCAGGAATGAAGTCATGTCATCGTAATCCGCGTTGTTTCGACTGTGGAAATACATATTTAATTCTTCCGCCGTAATGTGGCTGGTGATCTCATCTACTCCAGGGTTACAAAAACATCCGGCACGCAGGGAGATGGATCTTTCATTTGCTGCTGTTTGAATGCACTGATAGGAATATTGGTCCCCGTTGCTATCAAAGAAATTCATCATAATTGTGCCGCCCCTTTTTTCAATATCTGTTGAACCGTAAATTTTAATTAATGGCACCCCATTCCTGTGCTTAAGATTCAATATATGACCGATTAAAAACGAAGTCAACTCTTTTACGCGGTTGCGGATATTTTCAATTCCTATGCTATCTATAAAATCCAGGCCCTGACTGATCGCGGGGATATTCAGGTAATTCACAGTTCCATTTTCGAATTTTTCTAAATTCTCCAGTAAAAAATGATTTTTGCAATTGACAGAAACCAGGGAAACAGTACCTCCCGCAAACCAGGGTTTTTTCAATTTTCCAAAGGCCGATCTCTTAATAAGCAGGCATCCAATCCCTGTAGGATAGCCGAACATTTTATAGAAGGACATGCAAACAAATTCAGGAGAAACTTCTCTCAGGTCGAGTTTGGAAGATGGTACAAATGCAGCAACATCCAGCAACACATCCCAACCTTGACTTTGTGCTTTTTTAATCCATGACAAAGAATGCTTAACACCCGACGCATTAGATTGCGCCGGATAGGCAAACAGTTTATTTTTCTTATCAGCATACCGCTGTAATTCGGCATTTAAGTATTCTTCATTAATTGACAATTCTCCTTCATTCATCGAGCAGTAAGAGAAGGTGCCGCCTTTGTTCTTACAATACTCCCTGATGCCGTTGACTGAATTATGATTATCGGCGGTTAGTAGGAGAATGCTATCGTTTGAAAACCGATAGCATTCTCCTACGATCTGTAAAGCTGCCGAAGCATTCGCCGTAAATACGCAGTAATAATCCTTTGCATTAAAATATTCAATTACCCTCTGCCTTGCCTTACTGAGATTGAAACCTGATAGCTGAGAGGTTGGATTGTTCGAGTGAGGATTTCCATAAACACCCTGCTGTAAAAACTTACAGTGCTTATCGACCAAACTTTTCGGAAAAATATTTCCCCCCGTATAATCAAGATACACATGCCGCTGATCGTCTAGCCTCGAATACTCAGTTTTTCGAAGTTTATTGAAAAAGATGTCGCTATGTGAATTTCCTGTTTTCATTTTTAAAAGCATCTCGTACCATCCATCTATGTCGGTCGAGATCTTTACATTCAAATTTCCTATTCACCAGCGCCAGAACTATTACCCATTAGGATAGTTTTTGTAAAATAGCGGAAGAGAAGAAGATAAATTTTTGCTTTCCTGGACAAGGCCTGTTTTGATCGAGTTCCGATGATACCGCTCCGCCTGGATGACGGATTTCGTTAATTGAAATTGTACCAGGGGGAACCGCCAATTTTTCTGCGACCATAAACTTTAACCAGATGCCTGCCACCCCCCTCCTTATCGATTTGAACCAACACGAGCGAGCCAAGTTCGCAATCCAGTTGATGGATGACTCCACCCGGATTGCCATATCCTGTGCCCGTTGATGACTTGCCCAGTAAGATGAGCTCGAGTGAATCCTTATTCAGCCAAACTGGTGGATTGGCAGGGAGTTTCACAGGTACAATCTTCCAATCACCATCATAGGTTGTAAGCTTTTCCCCTGGTAGAACCTTCCCTGCGCCCGACCCACAGAAATCGCTTTCGTTCGGAACAGGTACCGGCGAATCCTCCAATGTTAACCGAAAAAAGCTTCCAGCAGAATAAAAAGTAAAGGTTTCCTGCTTGATTTGATAGTAAGTGCCGAAGTGTAAACGCTTGTTGTGCTTGATTTCACCTACACAGAAAAGCGGCCAGCTGGACTTTCCTGAACAGCAGCTGCCTTCAATATCCTGTCCACCGGCGCTGTGTATAACAAAAGGATCATTGTAAAAAGGTTGCCCGCTACCACTACTGACGGATAGTTCCCATGCCCAAAATTCGTTTGTTGGAAGACTGATTCCACATGTGCCAGCATTACCGGGTAATTCTTTTTTAGGACGATCTATCTTAATTGGTTTGATCGCTTCAGCAATTGGCTGCTTATTCTTATCGTACGGCACTATTCTTACGTCAAAAGTCTGTGGTAACGGAAGCCCGGCAGGGTCGACGCCAATGAGGATAACCGAAACAGTATCACTGTCTGCGACATCCGCTACTTCGGGAATGTCATAATAATGCGATGCAGTACCGCCATTGGAACTGGCCTGTACCTGCAAGTACACCCCGGAAACGTTTTTTGTTGTATCCATATGCAGGAACTTTATTGAGCGCTTTATTTCATCAAAGAGGAATAAAGTATCCTTGAATGATATTTTCAGCAAACTTCCTGTCGGGCCTTTCGGAATGATACCCTGTTTTTTGCTGGATTTAAGAAATTGAAGACGATTGGAGACAAAATCTACAGTCGCATTTGCGGGATTTCCTGGATTTCCCGGCGGAACGGGGTCCGAATTCTTTTTTCGACAACTCCCAATAACCACCACACAAAACAGTAGAATAGTTAGGCCTTTAAAGACATAGGTTGAGCAATTCATGACAACTGATTTAAAAGTTTTCAATCGTTTGACAGATAACGTGAGGAGCAGGATTGGGGAGATTTTCATGTAGCCATTTCATAATACAAGGTTTAATAATTAAGAATGATGTTCAGCTGATAGCGCTAAACTTTCAATCCAAATTATTCTGTAACAGGAGCGCAGTAAATAATCAATTTGTAACTGGCAACGGATCTTTCATAACTGGCGGTGATGAAAAGATGAGCGGCGGCTCGAAAGAAGAATATAGAAAAGGTCAATCTGCCAGGGTAGCATTTATAAATCTGAGGGTTCTAGCTTGTTGAACGAATGTTATAATTTATCTAACAATGAGAGAAATTCATCTTTCTTTCGACGCGATATATCTACATGATGCCCTTCAGTACGCAGGACATAACCGCCCTCTCCTTTAATATACTTTTGTACGTGGGATAAGTTTATGAGGTAAGAATGATGAACTCTGCAAAAGCCTGATTCAGCGAGAAGATTTTCAAAATCTTTGAGGTTTTTAGAGACCAGGCAATTTTGCTTATCTTTCAACACCAGTGTGGTATAGCTCCCCTCCGCCTTGCAATAGATAATATCACTGGTGTTAAAGAAATCAATCCACACTGTAATCATTACCGGCTTTTTCTTCAATGGAAATAGACCTGTAATACGATTTCAGGGCCTGGTCATAGTTACCTAAATGAGAATTGACTACTCCAATCTGGTACAAGGCAATCGCGACCCGGCCTGAGTCACCGTGTTGTTCAGAATATTCAAGATACTTGTTGAGATAATTCAAAGCGTCCGTATAGCCCCCCTGAGCCTTGTCATCATCCCGTTATAATAAATGGCCTTGATAACCCCATTGGAGTCGTTTAATTTATGGGCCAACAACTTCACACTATCGGCATATAGTTTCGCGAGGTCCAACGCGGGTACGCCCAAATAAGCCCAGCAAATCTTTCCATACAAAGTGATCTTCTGTGCACCTTCAGGCGTAGTTTGCAAAACGTTGTTCAAACTGTCGATATAAGACCGAATTTCCAGGGGGAGTTCCAATTTGGTATTGAGAGAAACCGAATTTTGCCCTCTTCCGACCTGAGCATCTACGGTAGAGAAAAACCAGGTTGAACAGAAAATGAAGAAAATAATTCGATGATGTATACCTTTTGGCACAACGGATATTTTTGGAAGGAATGGCTACTTTAAATCAATCACGTGTAAGACTTACAAGTACATTAGATTTCTATAGATCATCGTGTCTTCTATCGTTTTGAAAGCCGCATGGAATCTGTAAAAGTAGAAAATAAAGCATCACAATGCGTTAGGCACGCCTTCTGTGCTTAACTCCTCCGCTGTTACAAATGATAGTTTTTCATCCATTCCCAATGAACTTTGGCCCCTTTCAGAGGATGATTTTTACCGTTGGGATACTGATGCTCCAATCCTTTAACTACTACAAAATCAAAAATATTCTGTGATCCGCTTGCGCCGGAATATTTTGCCATAATATATTCCCCAGGATCACCTTGAATCGTATAGTTCCTGTTTAAGCCGAAACTTTTTATATACGCGTTGATTACAAATTGTACAGCAGGATATGCAGATAACAGCCGCGGAATATCAAGTGGAAACGGAGCTGTTGCGCCCAATTTCGCCATCAACTTCGGATCTGCTGCGCCCATTTGTAAAAGCACCGGTAATCTCCTTCGAGGTGCCAGCAGGGTATCCGGAGGGATAGACCCCGCGCAAGCTACCACCGCTGCTAATTTGTCTGATAGCTCAATGGAACAGCGGGCAGTCATTTCGCCGCCATTGGAAAAGCCAACCATATAAATTCTCCTTTCATCGATATTGTATTTTGTACCAACCTGCTCAATTACATTTCTAAGAAATTTTACATCATCTCTCCTTCTTACATTATTGCATAGCTTAAGATCGTAACTGGTCCACTTTTCGGCATTGCGTTTTTGGACACCCTCGTCGATAATGCAATCATATTTCCAGGCGGAAGGAAATACAGTAATAACATTTTCTGCCTCCCCTTGTTGCACCCAACCGGAGATGTTATAAAATTTTTCTCCATCTCCACCACTTCCATGCAACATTAGAACTACAGGCATGCTCCTACTGCTGTCATAACTTCGTGGAATATGAACATAGTATTCTCTTATGTCTCCATCAACCTGCATGGCAAAGCGATGCTTTCCGGGACCTGACTGTTTTCCTGGCATTTCTTTACTTTGGGCCGATACAAAAAATGCAGCAAGAAATAGAACCGACAGTATAGTGATTGTCTTCATAACTTTTTTATTTAATTTTTTGTGAGTCAAAACCTTGCTTCGATAGCAGGAAATTCGCCATAAAAATTATCCTCACCGATTTGGATAGAATTTCCGGATAACTTTTATGGCTATTTCATTTTAATTATTCAACAGGATTTAATGGTGCTTTCAATATTTTTCTATATCCATTAACTCATACCCTTTTACTTTAAGGACATTTTGGTAATGATTAATCATGTAGGACATTTTCTTATCCTGGTAAAAGTGTTCATCTCCGTCAGCTTTTTCCCATACTCCTGCCCATTTTCTAACAAGACCATCCATATACGTTTCTACATCCAATAATTTGTAACCGGCTTTTTCTCTCTCAATACAGAGATTCATAAAATCTCCTTCATTATAATTCCTGTTTAATAAATTGCTACCATTCCCTTTCCAGACGCCTGCCCATTTTCTTACAGTTCCATCCAGATAGGTTTCGACATCAATAAGTTTTCTATTTTCTGCCTGCATTTCGGTGTACTTGTCTCCAAAATCGTCAGTTGAATAATTTCTGTACATGGCATAGCTTTCCGTGCTTTCAAGAAACGTTCCTGCCCACTTTCTCACGGTTCCATCCAGGTAGGTTTCCAAATCAATTAACCGATAACCCTGGTTGTTCATCTCCACCCATTTGTCATACCAGTCATCAGTAGTAAAGCCTCTCCACATCGCGGAATTTTTCGTTGTCTTTTTAAAGATTCCATCCCATTTTCTTACTAAACCATCCATCCAGGTTTCAATATTATCTGCGTAGTACCCCGCATCCTTTAATATTTCCCACTCTTCATGAAATTCGTCGGTAGTATACCCTCTTCGCAATACAATATCATCGGCATTACCCGTATTTCTCCAAACCGCAGTCATCGTTTGTCCGCAATCATCACTACTGCCGCAGTAATCAATTGGCCTGTCAGTAACACTCCATGTATAGCCTAGTGCATTTTCAATTAGCTTGGCTAATCTTTCAGCATCTGCAGGTTCTCCATGATTTATCATTACACATACTCCCGTCTTATCTGCAGGAAAAAAACCAAGGTGGGTACGTACATCATCATGAGCCCCTCCATGCGATACATACACCTTACTGCCTAGCATTTCTTTACTTATACCATATCTATAAGCGCCGTTGCCCGTCACGGTTGGCCATAGAGCGGCTGTGTTATTTAAAAAAGTGCCATTGATAAGTCCTTTTAGAAAATCTGTCATATCATTAATATTACTTGCCCATCCCCCGCCAGGGAGTTTCCATTCCACTTCGCCTTCCGGGTCTGATTTTATAAAAGTGTTACAATCTTTTGTATATCCTCCAGGGTCATTGGAATATGCTGTCATGCTGGCCATTCCTGCTTTCTCTGAAATATTATCCTCAACATATATTTCGTATGGTTTACCGGTGGCACCTTCTATGGCCGCGCCTAAAAGATTAAAGCCAAAAGTGCTATAACAATAATCCGTGCCCGGCGTAAACGCAAGATTGCAGTTTTTAAAAACATTTACACTCTGCTCTGCATTGAAATTGTTATTAGCTGTATAGGCAGCCGCGTTATAGTTACATATATTATTCCCATCCTCATCGTTTCCATAATGTACTATACCTGCCCTGTGACTTAATAACTGCGCAATGGTAATGTCATCTTTATTACTTGAGGTAGGCCAGTAAGGAACATATTTGGTTACCTTATCTGTAAGCGCCATTTTGCCGTCTTCAATCGCCTTAAATGCAGCAACCGCAGTAACTGTTTTTGATATAGACGCCCATCTTAAAACGGTTGATGTGGTCATGGCTGTGGTCCGGGCTTCGTTAGTATGGCCGTAGGACTTAACATGGGTTATGTTTCCATTTTGCACTACGCCTACCACAACTCCTATCAGATTCTGCTTTGCCAATTCCTCTTTTACGACAACATCTATAGCGGCAATAGTATTGCGTGATTTGATTTCTGCATTTTCTTTATGCTTCCTGGTGTAAGAAAACATAACCAACGCCGCAACGCATAAAGCGATCCTGGATATATAACCCAGATTTAATTTCATGTTCATAAAATAATTTATTAGTGTAAATAATGATGTTAACCGGTTCTTTCCTGGAGAAATGGAGTTTGCGTCCTGGCGTTTTTCACAAGAAGAAATAGTAATTTTAAAGGCGTATTTGCAAAACCATGCATGTTAATCACTCAGAAATCTTTTCTGAAGTATAAGAACATTATACAACCAAGTGCTTCATACGACTTTACAATTCTTCCAAATAAAAGTCAGTTAAAGGGATACCAATACGGAGAGTTTACGTCGCGATAGTTATAGAATTTAACCAAATCCCTATCCGGCACCTCGTTGTCCGGCTGGATCAATACAAGAAGATAACAGTCAAGTATGTGTATCCTGCCACCAGGATTTCCATAACCACTACCCACAGGAAATGAAGAGGTTCCCTGTAAAGTGAGCGAAAGTGAATCACCATTAACGGGCCTGGTAAGGTGATTGATTGTCCAATTTCCGTTATACGTAACATTTTGGAGCTCCTCTTTTATAACGCCGTCGCCACTTACACAAAAATTACTTTCGTTTGGTTTGGCATTCGCTGAAAACATGCCGGTCAACCGTACAAATGTCCCACCGCCGATGAATTTGAAAATTTCCTCTGTGTAATTAAAGAAGGTATTAAAATGCAAGCTTGCGTTTGGGATCGTATCTCCCGGACAAAATCCATATATTGACGTTCCCTTGCAGCAGCTTCCTTTAATATCCTGCCCCCCCTTCCCCCATATTTTATCAGGGCTATTGTAAAAAATAAAATCTTTGGCACCGCTGGGGTCGACTATGTAGGACACTTCCCAGTCCCAATAATCGCCCGGGGCTGTAATAATGCTACATGATCCTGCGTTGCCGTCAGGATTGACCTGGGGCTTCGATATTTTCACAGGTCTGTCGGCCTCGGCTAGGGGCTGACCGTTTTTACCATAAGGTGTGATGGTTATAGTAAAACCAATAGAAGGGGCACCGGCCGGAGGTACGCCATCGTTATCGATAAGACCGACAGGATCAACTCCAATCATGATAACAGATACCGTATCGTTACCTGCCGTCTCCTGCAATTCAGGCACATCATAATAAAAGGTTCCAGCACTGCCTCCTGCAACAGCGCCATGAACCTGCACATAAACGCCCGCAACATCAGTTATAGCCTGATGCAAAAATTTTATAGGCCTTTTTATTTTATCCGTCAGGTAAAGAGTGTCTTCAAAAGATATCTTCAATGAATTGGCTGTCGGGCCTTTTGGAGCAGCGCCCTGTTTTTTTGTAGCCTTAAAAAATTGGAGATGATTGGAGATAGTATCTGCATTAAGCGATATTCCTGGCGTAGCAGGACCCGGAGCACCTGGATCTGCGGGCGGCGTCGGATTCTTCCGACACGCATACACAAGCGATCCGAATAGGACCATTATGCACATAATTCTTAGTAATTGAGCTGAACATTTCATGAGATAAGTTTTAGAGAAAAAAATGTGATTCTAACAATTCAAATTTCATGTTCAGCGATGCGGAGTCTATTACCCCTTAGGATAGTTTTGTTAAAATACCCGAATGTGGTGAGAAGT
>DAINQQ010000059.1:0-27194 GCA_036742645.1 Flavitalea sp. | reverse complement strand
CTATGGCTTTCGACAATAAAGGAGCTTATTGGTTAAGCAACGAGGCAGCCATCCGGAATCCATATTTCGGTGACGAAATGCTTGAATGCGGAAAAGTAGAAGATTCGGTAGACTACCGGAAATAGTCTCGAGTCGTGAGTCAAGAGTCTGGAGTCACCAGCAGCATTTTTTGACTCCAGACTCCCGACTCCCGACTGAACTCCGACTCCCGACACAATGGATTTGACTATGAAAAGAACTGCCCTACTAATTGGCCTTGTTATTGGAACACTGGTTGTTACTGCACAGAATAGATACACCATTAGCGGTTATATCAGGGATTCACTTTCCCAGGAAACATTGATCGGGGCCAGTATTACGATCAGCGGACACGGGAAGGGAATCAACAGCAATCAATACGGATTTTATTCAATTACTCTTCCGGAAGGAACTTACCCGGTAGTCGTATCGTTTGTCGGCTATCATTCTCAACAATCAACTATTTCACTCAATGGTAACACTGTTCTTAATTTCTCTCTTCTTCAACGATCCGTGCTTGAAGAAGTAGTTGTTTCATCGAGGAGAAGGGATGGCAATGTAGAAAATGCGCAAATGGGAAGAATCGATCTATCGATGAACCAGATACGATCAATACCGGTCATCTTTGGTGAAGTAGATATCTTAAAAACCATGCAGTTGCTTCCCGGTGTACGAAATGCCGGCGAGGGTAACACTGGTTTATACGTGAGGGGAGGAGGGCCAGATCAAAACCTCATCATGCTGGATGATGCCATTGTGTACAATACAGGACACCTGTTCGGATTCTTTTCAATCTTCAATTCAGATGCCATCAAAAACACTTCTCTCATTAAAGGAGGCATGCCAGCACAATATGGTGGAAGGCTCTCATCTGTTTTAGACGTTGCGATGAAGGAAGGAAACATGAAAAAGTTCGAGGTAGAAGGAGGCATCGGATTAATCGCCTCCAGACTTTCCATCCAGGGGCCGATTAAAAACGAAAAGGCATCTTTTATAATATCTGCACGAAGAACATATATCGACGTGCTAATGAAACCCTTCGTTAAGAAGAGTAGTGAATTCTATGGATCCGCATATCATTTTTACGATCTCAATACGAAAGTGAATTATAAATTTTCTGAAAAAGATCGCCTCTACCTGAGTGGATATTTTGGAAGAGATGTTTTTACTTTTAATAACACGCGAAGATCTTTTAAGGCGGATATTCCGTGGGGAAACGCAACGGCAACCTTGCGGTGGAATCATGTATTCAACCGGAAATTATTTGCTAATACTACGGTCGTTTATAATGATTACGGTTTTTCTTTCGGAGCAACACAAAATGATTTTTCTTTAAAGCTGTCGTCGGGTATACGCGACTGGAATGCAAAACTTGATTTTGATTATTACCCATCTCCGCAGCACAAAGTTAAATTCGGAGGGTTGATCACCTATCACACCTTTGTTCCAAACATATTAACGGGAAACCAGGGTGATACTCAATTCGAACCGAACAATGAAAGTACAAAGTATGCGTCCGAAGCCGCATTGTATGTACAAGACGACTGGGAGATCAGTGAAAAATTAAAAGTCAATGCCGGTCTCCGTTATAGCAGTTTTACTCAACTGGGGCCGTACACAATTTTTGACCGCGATACAGATGGCAACAAGACAGACAGTACTATTTATAAGCGCTGGCAACCGATAAAATCTTATGGTGGATTCGAGCCGCGACTCACGTTACGGTATTCATTAAATGAAGAAACCTCGATAAAGGGATCTGTAACACGCAACCTTCAATATATACACCTGGTAACAAATGCCGGTTCTACATTACCGACAGACCTGTGGGTGCCCAGTACATATCGGGTACAACCACAGATCAGTTGGTTATATTCTGCAGGGCTTTTCAAGAATTTCAATGATAATACTTTTGAGACTTCTGTGGAGCTTTATTACAAAACGATGGATAACCAGATTGAATATGGTGAAGGATATACTCCCTCGCTCAAAGATCCTGAAGAAGCATTCGTTTTTGGAAATGGCTGGAGTTATGGAGCAGAGTTCTTTGTAAACAAAGCAAAAGGAAAATTGACAGGATGGGTTGGTTACACTTTATCATGGACCTGGAGAAAGTTTGCAGGATTGAACGATGGCGAGAAGTATCCTGCAAAATATGACAGGCGCCACGACTTATCTGTTGTAGGTATCTATGATCTGAACAAAAAATGGAAATTCTCCGCGGTATTCGTTTATGGCACAGGTAACGCAACCACATTACCCGAGCGGTTTTATATCGTCAGTGGTGTGCTTACGCAGGAATACAGTAAGATAAATCAGTATCGATTGCCTGCTTATCACCGGCTGGACCTATCGGCGACCCTCACCCCAAAACAAAAGCCCAATAGAAGAATTCAGCGGTATTGGGTGTTCAGCATTTATAATGCTTATAGCCGGCTCAATCCATATTTTATTTATTTCGATCAAACAGGCAGTCCATTAAATGGTACACTGGAAGTAGAGGCACTCAAAGTATCGCTATTCCCAATTATTCCCTCTGTAACCTGGAATTTCAAGTTCTAAGACCTTCGTGTCTTCCTTCTTGTTTGTTTGTGAACCCTCTGGTGCATACAGTCATGGGGTTTACAAAGAACACGAAGGAAGACACGAAGGGCACAATTTATTCACCGCCGATGCCGAAGGCTACCCCAAGGTTAATTCCGATATTTCTATTCTTATTTATTTCCGCCGTCTTAGAAACGTCTGAGAGGCCATGATAGTAACTAACATCAAAGTGAAGCCATGTATTTGTTACAAGATTATAATGAAATCCGGCGCTACCAAGTAATCCAAAATCAAATGAATTATAAACATTCTTGCCATCGGTCTCTAAAGAACCTGACTCTTCCTTCCCACCGACAAGAAAACCAAAAGAAGGACCTAAAGATATTTTAGGCCGGAAGCTTGCGCCGTAATCGCGAAAAAAATAAATTCCTTTAACCGGAATTCGAATATAATTAAGGCGCGAGGTTACATCGACGTTTGCAAATTCCTTCTTACCACCTTCAATGGAATATTTTAAGTCAACTCCCAGTCCTACATGATTGTTGTGGCTGTACACAACTGCAACACCGAAGTTACCAGCAGGTTGATACCTGTTATCTCCGGCGCCGCTCGTCCAGGTGTGACCAAACCCTGCATTCGGCCCAACGGAGATGTTCATCTGTGAATAGCCGCAGGCCATAAATATGACACCGGCCACTGTAAGGATTAACTGTTTCATAGTTGTCGTTTAAATGAATAATCTTAATCTTCCTATGAAAAAATGGAGCCACTAGCTGAAATTTAAACACAAAGTTTTGACAAAATACTAAGTGAGAAAGATTTTCTACAGGAGAATGGGGTTTCTGAAGCTGCACATTAAATATTAGGTACTAGATGTTTAGATTACCAGCAAGCGTATCTGGTATCGAGCATGCAGTATCCGGCCGATCTTATTTCTGGTAGCGAAAACGAACTACTGCATTCTTCTGTTCGTTCGAGGAAATGCGCACCTCGTATCTGTTCTTGCCGGCGGTGATAACCATTAATGATGTGTTCGGGGGAATTTTGCCAAGATTTTCGGCGTACATCATCAGCTCGTAGTCTGTATTCGGCAATGCAATAATATTTAACACGAGCGCTTTATCAGTCAATCTTTTTTTGTGAAGTAGTAACGTGTTATTTAAAAAAACGGATACGGTGTCATCATCTATCTCAGCATTGTCGTACAATTCAATCTTTATATGAGAAGTATCAACCGTAACACTTCGAACAACTTCTTTGTCTCTTTTCTGAATATTCATGGCTTTCTGCAAACTTGAAAGCGAATCATTTTGAATCACCTCAACAGGAAATATCGATTCCGTTTGCCGCGTTAAATAGATCTTTCCTGGCGGACAGACTGAGGCGTTACCCATTTCATGTCCTTTCCAATCACCGCTCAACGCCTCTTCGATGCCATTTTGAGTCCATGAGAGATCATAGGTTTTTATACACGGAATACAATAAGAAGGGATGTTATATTGCAGAACAGCGCTCTCAATGATTACCATCCGCTTCGTCTGAGGATTGTATCGTCCGGAAAAATTTATCTTAGTGTATCTTTCCTTGTCGTAAAAATTATAGGCTCTTCCCATAATGGAATTGCCCGCATACGTTATCTGCAGTTCAAGAGAATATTCTGGGAAACAGCCGCCGGGGTTTTGTGTACGTGTGCCCCGCCAAATGCCTGTAAGGTTCTGAGCCGATAAATTTCCTGACAGAAAAATTATAATTGCAAAAACAAGGCGCATGAATAGAATTTGATGGAAATTACCAACTTCTTTTACTTATGAAAACTATTTTATTTGAACGGTGTCGAGCCGATGAGAGGGTAGGACATGTATCTCTTTGAGGATAATGAACTGCTTTTAGCCGCCTTTTTCATACTTAAAAATCACCACGGCGTTCTTCTGCTCGTTGGAGGTAATTCGCACTTCATATTGTTTGCTTCCCGCCTTAACTACCATCAGCGAAGTGTTAGGAGGAATCTCTCCCAGGTTTTCAGCCACCATCACCAACTCATGGAAAGTATTATTTTCATCAAGTGTAAACCTAACGGTGATAGGCTTATCCGTGAGACGTTGCTTTGCAACCACAAGTTTTTTGTCGAGGTAGACAGATACGGTGTCATTGTCAATAGTTCCATTGTCGTAAAGATCAATGATTACTTCATTTGCATCCGTAGCAATGGTTTTTACTAATTCGTTTGCTCTTGTTAATAAAACCTTCGGAGTAATGGCAATTTTCTTTTCTATCTTTCTAACTGTGTCGACAGGAACAACCTTAACTGTGGTGTTGTTATTGGTTGAGGGTACTGGTGTTTTTACAACCGGTTGCCCCGGCGAAGTTGTTTTTTGAACGGGTTTTTTCGCGGTATTGGCAGTCGGTTTACTTGTAGGTTTTGTAGTAGCGGGGGCAGATGGTGTTGTGACAGGTTTCTTCGTAGTAATGCTCGGTTTTGTTGTGGTTGCAGGTTTGTTGTTATTGTCTGGAATAACGGGTGGCTTTTTTGCTATTGCTTTCTCCTTTTCTTTTTCTTTTTCTTTTTCTCGATTTACGAGGAAGGGCTCTTTGTAGAAATCAGAGGTTGGTACCTTTCTTAAAAAGACAGTTCCTCTTCCACAGTTCGTGGAATCTGTCGTGTTCATGCTCGTGTATGTTCCGTCAAGAAATTCTTCATCACCAGACTTTGAATATTGCAAAAAATATGTCATGATGCATGCCGATCCTGCTACCATCCTGAGTTCAACAATCTTGAGTTCTTCGAGAATTACCTTTTTAGTGGATGTGTTCACCGCACCGGAGCAGGTAGCTTTTCCATAAAAAACCGTCGTTTTGTACGAATATGTTACTCCGTTAAATTGTTTGGATTTCTGGTCCAGCTGTATTTCGAGTTTATAGCGGTCTTCTTCGCCCAAAAGCTGTTCGATCATCCTGTTCCCAACAGAATGGAAATGACCGCGCCAGATACCCGTAAGGTCCTGACCCATGGCGGAAAGGCTGAAAAAACAAAGAATAAGAAGTGCAAATTTATTCATGAACCCCTTGTTGGTAGCGGCAAATTACCAAATTCCTCCAGTGTTACGATAAATATCGTAAAGTGCCGTCTGCAAATAGTTGTTAAATTTGCACCTCTTTTGAAGATCGGGTAATGCTTACCAGATACCGGTAGTGGATACAAATAATTTCATTATGTATGTCTCGCACCTTGTATCCTGCATCCTTGTCTTACATCATACGAAATATTGAATGAACAGATGATTAAAATCACTTTACCGGACGGTGCGATTCGTGAGTATGCACCTGGAACCACAGCGCTGGAAATAGCAAAATCAATCAGTGAGGGACTTGCAAGAAAAGTTTTGGCTGCAAACCTGAATGGAGACGTGTGGGATGCTACCCGCCCAATCAATCAGGATGGTTCACTGAAGCTTTTAACCTGGGATGACAAAGATGGTAAAACAACTTTTTGGCACTCCTCAGCACATTTAATGGCAGAGGCTGTTGAATCCTTATTTCCAGGTGTAAAATTTTGGGTGGGACCAGCATTGATCAAGGAGGGTGAGAAGGGGTTTTATTACGACATGGATTTAGGCGGAAGTAAAATTTCAGAAGAGGATCTGCGAAGGCTCGAAGTAAAAATGAACGAGCTAGCAAAGGCAAATAACAGGTATTTGAGAAAGGAGATCCCTAAGAACGAAGCCGTACAGTATTTTTCCCAAAAGGGAGATGAATACAAACTTGATTTGCTCCAGGGTTTGGATGACGGTGAGATCACTTTTTACTCGCAGGGAAATTTTACTGACCTCTGCCGGGGACCGCATATTCCGAATACAGGATTCATCAAAGCGATCAAACTTACTAATATAGCTGGCGCTTACTGGAAGAATGACGAAAAAAACAAAATGCTCACCCGTGTGTACGGAGTTACATTCCCATCACAAAAAGAGCTTGACGAATACCTTCTCCTGTTGGAAGAAGCAAAAAAGCGCGACCATCGGAAACTCGGCAAGGAGCTTGGAATCTATACTATGGATGATGATGTAGGCCAGGGCCTGATCATGTGGTTGCCCAATGGCACCATTATTATCGAAGAATTGGAGAAGCTGGCAAAAGAAACAGAGCATGCCGCAGGATATAAGCGCGTGGTTACACCGCATATTGCTAAAGAAAGCATGTATCTCACCAGCGGGCATCTTCCTTATTATGCGGAAAGCATGTATCCCCCAATGGAGTTGGAAGGTGAGAAGTATTACTTGAAATCAATGAACTGTCCGCATCATCACAAGATCTTTGCCGCTGAGCCAAAGAGTTACCGTGATCTTCCATATCGAATTGCTGAATACGGCACTGTGTACCGCTACGAGCAAAGTGGCGAATTATTTGGATTAATGCGGGTTCGTTGTCTTCACATGAACGATGCACATATCTATTGCACGAAGGAGCAGTTTGAATCCGAGTTCAGAGCGGTAAACGATATGTATATTAAGTACTTTAAGATTTTTGGTATTGATAAATATGTGATGCGTTTGAGTTTACATTCTCCCGAGAAACTGGGTCAGAAATATGTAAACGAGCCTGAATTGTGGAAAGAGACAGAAGAAATGGTAAGGCAGGTTCTGATCTCATCTGGCATTCCGTACGTAGAAGTGCAGGATGAAGCTGCTTTTTACGGGCCAAAGATCGATGTACAAATATATAGTGTGATCGGTAGAGAATTCACCCTTGCCACTAACCAGGTCGATTTTTCCCAGGGACGAAGTTTCAAGCTGCAATACGCAACAGCTGATAACCAAACTGACACTCCGCTAATCATTCACCGGGCACCACTTGGAACGCATGAGCGCTTTATTGGATTTTTACTGGAGCATTATGCGGGCAAACTACCGGTATGGCTGTCGCCGTTGCAGGTCAAAATTTTGCCCATTAGCGATAAGTTTATGGATTATGCACAAAGTATTTTACAGAAGCTGAAAAATTGTGATATTCGTGCCGAAGTGGACGACCGACAGGAAAAGATTGGAAAAAAGATTCGGGATACAGAGCTGGCGCGCGTTCCATACATGCTGGTGGTGGGAGAGAAGGAGATGAACGAAAATAAGGTAGCTGTAAGAAGACAGGGAAAAGGCGACCTTGGTGTGAAAACTGTTGATGATTTTTTACACGAAGTAAGCATTGAAATAAAAGAAAGAAGAGGAGAATGATCGGGGATGGAGATTTTTCTTATCCGCACAGGAACAAATGCGAGCACCTGAAATTTCTTTTTTTACGTTTTCACTTTTCACATCCTGCGATATCCGGGATGTGGGATAAATTAAAATCTATTGTTCAAATAAAAATTGTAAATGGCATTTCCACCAAGACAACCAAGAGGTAATTTTAATCCCCGATTTAGAAAAGAGCAACAACAGGAACACCGCACCAACCAAATGATCAGAGTACCCCAGGTGCGATTGGTTGGCGATAATGTTGAAGTAGGAGTTTACCCGATACAAGATGCATTGCGCATGGCGCAGGACCAAGAACTAGACCTGGTTGAAATTTCGCCCCAGGCTGATCCCCCGGTTTGTAAGATTATCGACTATAATAAATTTCTATACGAGAAGAAGAAGAAGGAAAAGGAAATGAAGGCGAAGAGTAAATCGGCCGAAGTGAAGGAAATTCGGTTTACTCCAGGTACAGATGATCATGATTTTGATTTCAAAGCAAAGCATGCTGAAAACTTTTTGAAGGAAGGAAATAAGGTTAAAGCATATGTGCAATTCAAGGGACGTGCAATTATGTTTAAGGAAAGAGGAGAGCTTTTGTTATTGAAGTTTGCAGAAAGACTTGTAGAATTTGGTCAGCCTGAAGCACTTCCCAAAATGGAAGGGAAAAGAATGTTGATGATTTTTGCACCGAAGAGTCAAAAGAAAAAACCTGTGTAAGCAGATTTGTTATAACGTTATTGCCGGGCGTTTCGCCCGGTTTTTTTTGCCACGAATTCCAGCGTCTACACAAAGATGATTCCATGCAGAACTTAAAACATCTTGCTGCTATTGCGGGAATTAATCCGTGCTAATCCGTGGCAGTAATTACCTTACGAAAATCTTGTTGTACAGATTACACGAATTGGCACGAATTCCAGCATCTTGAACGAGATGATTTATGGAGACAACATCCAAATCAGGAAGTCTTGCCACGAACTGCACGAATTGCCACGAATTAATTCGTGTAAATCGTGGCCAACGAAACAAAGGCATCTTCTTGTTGTACAGACGGGACTCACCCAGCAAAAGATTCGCAATTCGTGTCATTCGGGCAAGTCCTCTTTATCGTATGAGGAATATCATCTAATTTTCAGAATCAATAATCACCATCATGGATATTGAATGGCTAAGAAAATATTGTCTTTCACTTCCTGCAACCTCAGAAGATATAAAGTGGGCCAATGATCTTTGCTTTCTTGTTGGGGGGAAAATGTTTTGTGTTGCCGGTCTGGAGCAGCCGCTGAACGTCGCATTCAAAGTGCCTGATGAAATATTTGAAGAGCTTTCAACGAGCGATGGTATTATCCCTGCCCCCTATATGGCGAGAAACAAATGGGTGATGGTGCAAAATGTCAATAAGCTTAACAGGAAACAGTGGGAAAAATACATTTTCCAATCTTATACTCTTATAAAAAACAAACTACCGAAAAAGCTCCGCAAAGAACTCGGGATAGAATAGTATTATGAAAGTTTTCAACCTGATTTTTACTGTATTGTTTATTCTTTTTGCAGCCGTACAATACAATGATCCCGATCCTTATTTGTGGATTCCTTTATATCTTTTCGCAGCTGCGATGTGCTGGCTGGCTTCCCGGCAGAAGTTTTATCCAAAGTTGTACCTCATTGGGATTGCTGTTTATACCATCTATGCAGCGTTCCTGTTTTTTAGCAAAGATGGTATGCTCGATTGGATGCGTGAGCATGAGAGCGAAGATATCGCCGCAGAAATGAAGGCGACAAAACCCTGGATAGAAGCAACAAGAGAGGTGCTGGGTTTGGTGATCATGATCGTTGTTTTGCTGATCAATTATTTCTATTCACGACGAAAAACCCGTTCCCGTTTGTAGCTGCGTAATCCAAAACGACCATCATGTTGATTTCCCCTTCAGATCCCAATGATCCTTCAGAACAAGGCCATTCTTATCGTGCAACAACGTTCTGATATATCGATATCCTTTGATCATTCGTTCTTCGTTCTTCTTACCAGCAAACAACTGTATTGCATTTCCGTCCTTATCAGTCTTGAAGACGATATCATTTCCTTTATAGCGAAGACTGACCATCGTTGAGGGTTCATATTTCTTCTGTAAAATTTTGATAAGGTCCTCACTTAATTTCATAACCACCTAGATAGCGTTTCTTTATCTCGATTGTAACTCGATCCACTGAATACCGATACTTGTCTTTTCTGACGGATCATTGGCCTTGCTAACAAACACAAGGTGATGGAATTTACCATCTGACACGGGCTGGATACTTATTTTGAGAAGTTTTTCCTGCTTATTGGTAATTGCGTTGGCCGGTGCTACCAATTCTCCCAGTCTCTGTCCACCCGGGGAATCAAGGTGTATCTCGAACGTATAACCGAACTGAAGGGCCGCCTCACTGGTGATCATCAGGTCAACTCCTGTAATACCAGAGAGATCGATACTGTCGATATTGAAAGATCCATTTCCTTTCGGGACTACCAGGTGTCTTTTTCCTTCAAAATTCTCGTTTTTGTAATTTTTGAATGTTCTGATGCGACCGGGATTTATTTTACTGGGTCGCAGCATGATCCTGGTATTGCCGGTGAGCGGTTTTATATTGTTTCCGCCCTTATCAGTGTAGCTTGCAGATATTGATAGAACACCATTATCTTTCGCAGGTTTATTTAAGGTCGGAGCAAGAGATCCCGATGCAGGCAGTGATTTCTGCGTTTGGCCTGTACCGGTAAGGGATTGAATCCATGATACAATCTGCCTTGCATCGGATTCCGGCAGGTTTGGATGTGCAGACATTGCCACCTCGCCCCATACACCGCCTCCACCTTTAATGATCTTATTTACCAGGTATGACACAGCATTTGGATCCTTTTCATATTTCTTCGCTACATCCATATAAGATGGACCAACCGATTTCCGGTCAACCTGGTGACAAGCCTTGCAATCAAGTGAAAGCATAATACTTCTTCCGATCATCGCTTCAGTCATTACCTGGTGACCCTGTGAGGCCGCTGCCATATCGCGACCCTCGATGTAGTCGGCAGACACAAAAAGACTTGACAGATCCTTCGTTGACGCAGTGTCGTTTGCGTCCTGAACATTCACCTGGTACTCCACTTTCTTATCGGGAAAATAAAACGATTTGTTACCCCTCAAAGCAATTTTTACAACAGGCGTTTCATTACCTGCATATACACTGACTGCACTGCTTTTGGTAGCAGCCTTTTCTTCATCCCTTACTTCAACTGAAATCGCATAATCCCCGGGGTTGTTGTAAGTGTATTCAAGTCTGGGTTCGTTTGTTTCCTTCTTTTCGCCATTTCCTAAATCCCATGTGTAGGTAAGTTTTTCGCTTTCCGGATCTTTTGCCCTTACAGTAGCTGCGACTTTGAATGGCAGAACGCCGGATGTTTTATCAACCGTAATGCTTTCGACTTTAGGTGCCCGGTTTCCAGCATTGTAATCGATGCGTGAAAGCGCGGCATCAGGGTTTTTACTGAACCATCCATTTCCGTATTCGAGGCAATACAACTTTCCATCAGGTCCAACTTCCATATCGATCAAAGCATTCAACCCGGTGCTTTCCATGAACGGTTCCATCTTATCAAAATCGCCATTCGGCTTAAGCGTTACCACCTTGATCCATCCGCGTATCCATTCATAAATGAATAGCTTCTTATTGTAATAATCGGGCAGGCGCGATTGCTTTGGGAACATGTCTGTATAATAAACAGGACCAGCCATCGCGTTGCGACCACCAGTACCCACTTGTGGAAACTGTTTCGATTCAGCATAAGGATACCAGATGAAGGCCGGTTGGGCTGGTGGCAGCGACTGCAAACCGGTGTTGTTCCGAGATCTGTTTACGGGCTTGGCGGGATCAAAAACGTTGCCGGTGGTTCCAGAGCTGTAATCATATTCATGATAAGGATAGTTGTTTCCTACAAATAAAGGCCAGCCAAAAAATCCGGCCTTACGTGCCTGGTTCACTTCATCATAACCTCTTGGCCCACGCGTTTCCAGGCTGTCATCATTTGCATCTGGCCCAACTTCGCCCCAGTATAAATAACCATTCTTTTGATCTACTGAAATACGATACGGATTACGGGTTCCCTGTACATATATTTCAGGCTTTGTTCCCGCTGTTCCCTTCGGATATAAGTTCCCGTCAGGGATTTCGTAGCTGCCATCCTCTTTAATTTTTATACGAAGAATTTTGCCGCGCAGGTCATTGGGATTGCCTGAACTTCTACGAGCATCATACTGCTCATGGCCGGGACGATCATCCAGGGGCGCAAACCCGCGGTTCACATATGGCTGGTTCGGTTCGTCAAATGGCGTTGAATTATCTCCTGTCGAAAGATATAATAATCCATCCCCGCCAAAGGCGATCGAACCACCGGTGTGACAACAGATCTCGCGTTGTGAATAGAATTGTAGCACAATCTTTTCAGACTTGAGATCTATTTTATCATTCTCGAATTTAAAGCGCGACAAACGGTTTACTGAAGTGTCGATGGGGCTGTAAAAAATATATACATAGTTGTTTTTAGCAAAGTTTGGATCGACCTTGAGTCCCAATAAGCCCTCTTCCGCGTTAACACCTTTGACATTTGTTTTCCAGTACACATTCAGTACTCCAGCCTGCTTCATTACCGAATCTCCTTTCTTGCAAAGTAGGATCTCTCCCCGGCGCTGGCTAACTAAAATATCAAGATTGGGAAGTACGGTTAATTCGGTTGGTTCAAAGAATTGTCCAACGGCAAGGTTGGTCTTTGTGAACCTGTCTTCCTCCGGCACCCTCAGCGATTTCGCATTACCGTAATCCAGTTCATGGTTGTCAGCGATCGCGTATTTGATGCCGCCTAAGAGATGCTTTAAAAAGTTTTCTTCTGAATATGATTCATCCGTGTGCCCCAACCCAGTGTAAAAAGCACGGCCGCCATCATATTCATGATACCATGCGATTGGATGATCATCGCCATTCTTTCCTCCCTCATAAGTCTTTTCGTCAACTCTCATAAGCACTTTTACGTCCTTATTCAAATTTTTGAAGTTGTACCATTCGTCAAACCGTGACCATTGCTTCGGAAGGTGTTTGGTGGAAATATCCTGTTGGTCAACCACATTGATCGTGGCCTTCTGTTGTTTAGGATGGCTTAAAAAGTACGCCCCGACTAACCGGCCATACCAGCCCCAGTCATATTCTGTATCTGTAGCGGCATGTATACCTACAAAACCACCGCCTGCCTGGATATAGCGCTCGAAATCCGCCTCCTCATAGTTGTTGAGCACATCCATTGTAGTGCTTAAAAAGATCACCGCGGAGTAATTTTTCAAGCTGTCTTCCGTAAAGTATCGGGCATCTTCAGTGGTGTCGACATCAAAGCCGTTTTCCAGGCCAAGCTTTAGGATAGCGGCTTTTCCAGCAGGGATGGAACTGTGACGATAACCGGAAGTCTTCGAGAAAACGAGTACGCGTGGCTTTCCTGAACGCGTGTTACAACCGAGTAATAACCAGACAATCAGAAAAATAGCAATAACCAGACTGAAATTTTTCATATACCAGCAGACGCTTAAATAGTGATGATTGATTTCTAAATAGGGGTCGAAATTACAGGGTTCTGAGCAAAATATATCCGCAGGTCTGGAGAATAAGGTCAAACTCGAAGCAAGACTTAATTTCGTTGACTCAATCTTCTGATTTTCACTTGTATTTTCCTACCTTTGCGACCCATTTGAGTTTTTTGTAAAAAAGCTCTATTACCCACAAGGCTCCAAAAGTGTCCGCCGGTGCGGAACGCCAGCAGGGTGTAACTGTAAACAGGTATTCAATGCCAAAAGTTAAAACGAATTCAAGTGCCAAAAAAAGGTTCAAAGTAACCGGCACGGGAAAGATCACACACCAGAAGTCTTTCAAACGACACATTCTTACAAAGAAATCAAAAAAACGTAAGCGTGCCCTCAACAAGGACGGGTTGGTACACAAATCCAATCTTGACTTTGTGAAGCGCTTATTACGTCTCAAGTAGTATAGGGTACTTCGTATCTCGTACTTGGTAGTTCGTATATCACACATCTAACATCAAAAATTTTCAACCATGCCACGTTCAGTAAACGCCGTAGCATCCAGGGCACGCAGAAAAAGGATATTAAAGGCCGCCAAGGGATTTTATGGCAAACGCAAAAATGTATATACCGTAGCGAAAAACGTTATGGAGAAGGGTTTGACATATAAATATGTCGGACGCAAACTAAAGAAAAGAGAATATCGCGCTTTATGGATTGCCCGTATCAACGCGGCCGTTCGTGAAGAAGGATTGACCTATTCGCAGTTCATCCACCTGTTGAATGAAAAAGGAGTGGGTCTCGATAGAAAGATCCTTGCTGATCTCGCGATGAATGAACCCGAAAGTTTCAAGCAGCTTATTGCTTCAGTAAAATAATGAAATAAAAACCCGGCAGAAACTTTGAAGCTTGTTACTCTTCTACCAAAGTTTAAGATGCTGAGCCTTCGAGGTCGCCGGATGGCAAAACCGGATATGAAATTTTCATATCCGGTTTTTATTTTCAATTGCTCAAAAAATTACATTTGTATGCGTTTTAAACGCCTTGCACTGTAAGATGAGAAGACAAAACATTACTCACGCATTAAATCTACAGCCATCAGCCCATCTAATGAATACATGAACAATTCGTACACCGACCTGGTAAAACAGACGTTCAATTTTCCACAGGACGGTTTTGATACGAAAGACGGTAATCTACATTTTAATGGTCTCGACCTTAGAACACTCATCGCGAAGTACGGAACTCCCATGAAGCTGACTTTTCTGCCCAAGATCGGTATGCAGATCAGGAAAGCAAAGAAGATGTTCGCGAACGCGATAAAGAAGCATAAATACGTAGGCGAGTATAACTATTGCTATTGTACAAAAAGCTCTCATTTTTCTTTCATCGTTGAAGAAGCGTTAAAACATGATATCCATCTTGAGACTTCTTACGCCTACGATATCGAGATTATTAAAAAGTTATACGATAAGAAGAAAATCAATAAGGATATTTTCATTGTTTGCAACGGGTACAAACAGAAATCGTATACCAGCCGTATTGCCAATTTATTGAACACCGGGTTCAGGAACGTAATCCCCGTATTAGATAATAGAGAAGAGTTGTTGCAGTACAAAAAATCTGTAAAGGTTCCCTTTAAGCTGGGTATTCGCGTAGCGGCGGAAGAAGAACCAACGTTTCCTTTTTATACATCAAGACTCGGGTTCAGGGCGAGAGATATACTGGAATTTTATGTAGATAAAATTGAAGGCAATGAAGATCGTTTTCAGTTAAAGATGTTACATATTTTTCTGAACAAAGGGATTAAGGATGATATCTATTATTGGAGCGAGCTGAATAAAATCATCAATCTGTATTGCCAGTTAAAAAAGATTTGCCCTGAACTCGATTCGATCAATATTGGTGGTGGCTTTCCTATTAAACATTCTCTCGGCTTCGAATACGACTACCAGTTCATGATCAACGAAATTGTTGGTAATATCAAAAAGGCGTGTAAGAAGAACAATGTTCCGATGCCGAACATATTCACTGAATTCGGAAGTTACACGGTAGGGGAGAGCATGGCTCATATTTATAGTGTCATCGGAGAGAAAATGCAGAATGATCGCGAGTGCTGGTATATGATAGACTCTTCTTTTATCACTACACTGCCAGATACCTGGGGCATTGGAGAGAAATTCTTATTACTTCCTGTTAATAAATGGGAGCAGGAATATCAAAGGGTAGTGTTGGGAGGAATCACCTGCGACAGTCATGATTATTATGATTCGGAGGAACACGTGAATGAAGTATTCCTACCCAAAATTGTAAATGGCGAACCACTCTATGTTGGCTTCTTTCATACCGGTGCCTACCAGGACCAGATCAGTGGTTATGGAGGCATCAAGCACTGTTTGATACCATCGCCAAAGCATATTATAGTAGGGCATGATAAAAATGGTAAGCTCGTTGACTGGGTATATGCTAAGGAACAGACTGCCCAGAGTATGTTGAAAATTTTGGGGTACTAAAAAAATTTATTTTCCGAAAGACGCAAAAGGATTTCGCTCTTAGCGGCTTTGCGTCTTCGCGAGCGAATTAATAGTACGGTGATAAATTTCATCATCGGAAAGCGGCTCAGGTTTAAAGGCTACACCAATTACTTTCTCATATAGTTCAATATATCGCTTCGAAATTGTTTCTACCCATTCATCGCTCATGGCAGGAACGGATTGCCCTTCCTTACCCATGAAGTTATTTTCGATCAGCCATTCCCGTACAAACTCTTTACTCAGTTGTTTTTGCCTCTCGCCGGATACCTGCCTTTCTTCAAATCCATCTGAAAAAAAGTACCTGGAAGAATCCGGCGTATGAACTTCATCCATCAGGTAGATTTCATCCCCTATCTTTCCAAATTCATATTTAGTATCCACCAATATCAATCCTCTTTTGGCAGCGATCTCTTTCCCGCGTTCAAATAATTGCAACGCATACTTTTCAAGAACAGTCCATTCATCTTTCGATGCAAGTCTTTTCGAGATAATTTCTTGTTTTGAAATATCCTCGTCATGTCCCTCCTCCGCTTTTGTCGATGGTGTTATTATAGGAGCGGGAAAGAAGTCATTTTCCTTCATGCCTTCAGGCAACTGAACTCCGCAGAGTTCTCGTTTTCCCGCAGAATAGGTTCTCCACGCATGGCCGGTAAGGTTACCCCGAACAACCATCTCAATTTTAAAAGGAACGCATCGATTTCCAACAGAGACTACTGGCGCAGGCGTATCTAATAACCAATTGGGACAGATATCCGTTGTTGCGCGAAGCATATATGCAGCAATCTGGTTTAGTACCTGTCCTTTAAAAGGAATTGTTCTTGGAAGAATCACATCAAAAGCAGAAATGCGATCCGATGCAATCATCACGATTAAAGAATCTCCGATCGTGTAGACATCGCGGACCTTGCCTTTATAAAATTTTGTTTGGCCGGGAAACTCAAATTGTTTCATGGGCCGAATATACAAGAGTCGAGCAAAATGAATCAAAATATATCGTTTGAAATATCAACACCGTATAAGCATAACTTGAAAATTAAATTTTCGGGTGAAGATTACAATGTGTATTTTGGTATTAACTAAAACGCTCCATATGATAAGGCCACTGCGATTGCTTGCAGCACTCTTATTCATGCATGTATTTACGACTGCTGCCTTTGCCCAAACAAGTACGATAAGTGGAACTGTCCGGAACAATATGAATAAAGAAGTTGTACCCGCCGTTTCGGTTACAATCAAAGGATCTGCTGCGGGAACTTTCACAGATGAAAGAGGAAATTTCAGAATTACAACCGATCAGAAATTACCACTCACACTCATTTTCAGCTCAATTGGTTTTGAACAGCAGGAGGTAACGGTGAGTGATGCAAGCACAACCATCAATGTGGACTTCGTACCATCATCAACGATGGGTGTTGAAGTTGTTATCTCAGCGAGTCGTGTGCCGGAAAGAATTCTTGAATCTCCCGTCTCTATTGAGAGAATGGGAGCGGGAATGATCCGTCAATCTGCAGCTCCAAGCTTTTACCAGGGCCTTGCAAATTTTAAAGGAGTCGATCTTGTCACGTCAAGTTTAACTTTCAACACACTTAGCACAAGAGGTTTTAATGGAAGTGGTAACCTGCGTTTTAATCAATTGGTCGATGGTATGGATAACCAGGCACCCGCCCTGAACTTCTCCGTTGGAATTATCCTTGGCCCAACTGAACTTGATATAGATAATATTGAATTACTCCAGGGTGCATCTTCGGCATTGTATGGTCCCGGAGGAATGAATGGAACATTGCTGATGACAAGCAAAAACCCGTTCAAATACCAGGGATTAAGTTTCCAGGTAAAACAGGGAATGATGCATACTGACCAAAGTCAGCGCAGTCGCGCACCTTATTACGACTGGACAATGCGCTGGGGTAAAAAGATAGGTGAAAGATTTGCGTTCAAAATAGGTGGCCAATTTATTTCAGCGAAAGACTGGCAGGCAAGCGACACAAGAAATCTGGCACGGAATAACGTATTGAGTGCTGTGAAACCCGGGGACCGTAAAACTGATAATAACTATGATGGAATCAATGTATATGGTGATGAGGCCAGCGCAAGCATGAATTCCTTTGCACAGGTAGCGGTTGCCCAGAACCTTCCCGTCATCGTACAGGGTTTGACTCAAGTACTTGGCGCTCCGCCAACTCAGGCGCAGCTTAATGCTTTCTTTCAAAATCCCAATCTAATTCCTCCGACAGGCCCCACAGCACCTTTGAATGCCGGGATCAAGACGCTTCAGCCTTTCTACCTTGGCTTACAAAATAATGTTTTCAAAGGTCAACTTGTTAGTCGCACAGGCTATGACGAAATAGATGTTGTCGATTACAATGCATATAGTGTGAAACTAAATGCCGGTGCATACTATAAGGTAACGGACGATATCGAAGCTTCATTGATTTTATATTGGGGAGCCGGAACTACTGTCTATACCGGCGCAGACAGGTATGCATTAAAAAATTTCAAGCTGGGCCAATACAAGGCTGAAGTAAAAGGCAAGAGCTGGTTCCTGAGAGCATATACCACACAGGAAAATTCCGGCGATTCTTACACCGCGACAACTGCTGCCCTCGCGGTGAATAATTCGTGGAAACCTAACCAGACCTGGTTTGCGCAATATACTGGTACTTATTCGGGTGCGATCTTGCAAGGCGCAACGGACTCCGTCGCCCATGTCGCCGCAAGATCCGCTGCCGAAACCGGGCGGTTGTTGCCAGGTACAACCGGTTTCGAAAGTGCATTCAATACTGCGATTAATACAGATATCAAGGAAGGGGGCGCAAAGTTTGCCGATAAGTCAAGCTTATATCACTATGAAGGACAATGGAACCTGTCTGAATATTTCAAAGTGCTTGAAGTACTTGTTGGAGGAAACTTTCGTACCTATAAACTCAATTCAAAGGGAACCATTTTCGCCGATACAACAGGACCTATCAAGATTAATGAATACGGGGCATATCTTCAATTACAAAAAAGATTATTCAATGATGTTTTGAAACTGACTGCATCCGGTCGTTACGATAAAAGCACCAATTTTGATGGACGGTTCACACCTCGTGTAACCGCATTGGTGAGAGTTGCGAAGGATAATAATGTCAGGCTTTCCTACCAGACAGCGTATCGTTTCCCTTCTACACAAGATCAGTATATTAATTTGAATACACCAGGTACGCGCCTGATTGGTGGGCTTCCATCATTCCAGGCTTTTTTCCATTTCGACACTAACCCGGTTTATACAGCTGAAAGTATTGGTGCGTATCGTCTTTCAGTAGCCGCCGGAATGCCGAATCCCGCCCTGTTGCAAAAGGCACAATTCGAAACAATGGAGCCTGAAACTGTGAACTCTTATGAGATCGGTTATCGCGGACTGCCAACCAGTCAACTACTGGTAGATGCGTATGTATATTATAGTGTGTATAAAGACTTCATTGGCAGGGTTGCCGTTGGAAGAGCTGCGCCGGGAGGAAATATTGCAAATCCCCTAGGCAGCGAAAACTATTCCTATCCTGTTAACAGTGATGAATCGGTAAAGGCGATTGGTTGGGGCATTGGTATTGATTACCAGATGGGGAGACGATACGTTGCAAGGATTAATTTTTCGGGAGATCAATTAAACGATGTTCCGCCCCAACTTGTTACTTTTTTCAACACTCCCAAATTCCGTTATAATTTAGGGCTGAGTAATGATGCGCTTGGAAGAACCAATTGGGGTTTCAATATTATCTGGAGATGGCAGGACAAAGTAAATTGGCAAGGGACCTTTGGTGCCGGCGAAATTCCTGCTTATGGAACGTTGGATGCGCAGGTAAGTTATAAGTTCCCAAAGATCCGTAGCCTGTTCAAGATTGGCGCTTCAAATATTATCAATAAATATTACGTCAGCGCTTTCGGTAACCCGGAAGTTGGTGGCGTGTACTATGTAGGTTTCGCGTATAATGTTTTTTAAAAGACATTCTGGATGCTGGATACTTTTCATTGGATCGTTTTATTTATGTTATCAGGATTGTTTTTTTATGTAGATACATTAAATACGAAGGCCTCTCTTATCGGAGGCTTTTCCTTTAAGTTGGCCGTCGACCTGCAACTTTGTACTTCGAACTTCTTTAATTTATCGTGGCTACTGAAACATTTAGCGGTTCAGTAATTTTTTGAACGCATCTCCCAGATGATCGATAATATCCGACGCAATCAATGCCGGCTCAGACATTTTTTTTGCAGCGAGATCACCTGCCAGTCCATGCAGGAATACTCCTAATACTGCTGCTTCTTCGGAAGAATATTTTTGAGCAACAAAAGAACTGATGATGCCTGTCAGTACATCACCTGAGCCGCCGGTGGCCATTCCGGCATTACCGGTAGAGTTAAAGAAGTCTTTTCCTCCCGGCGTTGCGATGAATGTGTGGTGTCCTTTCAAAACGATGATCACATTGTATTCCTTCGCCTTTGATTTTGCCAGTTGAATTCTTTCAAAATCATCTTGTGTTACTCCGAACAATCTTTCAAATTCTTTTGGATGTGGGGTAAGGACAGAGAACGAGGGAAGCGTAGCCATCCACTCAGGATGTGCGCCGAGAATATTGAGTGCATCCGCATCAACAACAAGAGGCCTTGTACATTTCAAAATAACATTCCGCAGTAATGCCGCGGTATCATAGGCAGTACCAAGGCCAGGACCAATTCCTACCGTGTCGTACTTGTTTAACTCCGTCGTTACTGTGGTATTTATTTTTTCGTTCGAGTCCGTGTCAATCATTGCTTCAGGAACTGCCGTTTGAAGAATGTAATTTCCATTATTAGGACAATGAACTGTGAGCAGCCCCACACCACTTCGCAGGCATGCTCTTGACGCGAGTACCGCGGCGCCCATCTTCCCATGGCTACCCGCGATCAATAGGGTATGGCCGAAATTTCCCTTGTGAGAAAATATTTTTCGCGGTTTAATGATTTCGTGCGCCATGGTTTCATCAACCAAAATACTTGTACACTGAATTCGATCCAGATAGTCATCGTGTAAACCAATATTAAGGATATGAAGCTTTCCGATATTCAGCTCATTCTCGGCCACTAAAAAAGCAGGCTTGTAGCATTGAAAGCTTAAAGTATGTGATGCAATCACGGTGATATTTCCTTTCGAACTACTATCAGCAGATAAACCGCTTGGGATATCGATAGCAATGACTTCATTGCCCGAGTTATTGATGCCGCAAACAACAGCAGCAGTAAGGCCTTCGATTGGTCGGTTTAGTCCTGTACCAAATAATGCATCAATGATGATATCGTCCGAAGGAATGATCGGAATATTATCTTCTGTAGGAATAAATTTTATGACCGCTTGTGTTTGATGCAATCGTGCCAGATTAACCTGGAAATCTTCTGTCCCCAGGTGTCCAAATTCGAGCACATAAACGGTGACTGAATGATTGGCCGAAAGCATTCTGGCGATAGCCAGCCCATCACCACCATTGTTTCCTTTTGCGCAGAATATAGAAAAGTTTCTTCCTTCGTGGTGTTGCACGATCCATTGAAAACAGGTTGCAGCGGCACGCTCCATTAAATTAATCGAGGCGATAGGTTCGTGTTGTATCGTAAATTCATCCCATGCCCGTATCTGATCGGCGCTAAGAATTTGCATGCGGGAAATTAGCGACTTTTTTGAATACGCTCGCAAAGACGCCAAGACGCAAAGAGTACTTTATTTTTTGCGTCTTGGCGTTTTTGCGAGAATATTTTTTAAGGAGCTGGGGATCCGCCACCAGTGTTTTCAGTCTCCCTGGCGTCTTCTTTATTTTTAAAATAATTCCCAAACATGTCAGCCAGCTTCTTCGAAGAATAGACTTTTTTGGAATCATTATTACTCAGAGCGATGATCGTTACATTTTCATCCAACAAGCGATAAAAAGCGGTTCTGTTGCCATGCCACCATCCGTTATGGTAAATAAATTTTTTCCCATTGCGAAGCAAGAACATGCGCCACCCCAATCCATAATTGTTGACACCCGGTCGCTCAAAACTGTAACCTGAATATGCAGCATCAAGTGTCTCCTTTCTAAATAATAAGCCACTATGAAGTGCCTGGTCCCATTTTAAGAGATCCCTAACGGTACTGTAGATATTTTTATCGCCGTATACGAGGTCGAGAAAATCAAACGGATATGGCCGTCCGCTGTAAAAAAAAGAAGGAAGTGATATTGCGCTATCGGCCGGGGTGAAAACATAAGTGTTTTTCATCCCCAACGGTTCAAAAAACGTTTGTCGTAGGTAATCGCCATAGAATTGGCCGCTTGCTTTTTCAATTACCAGTGCTAATAAAGCATAATTTGTATTGGAGTAACTGAACCTCCGATCGGGGGCGCCAATGTCGATATCCTCATGTCTTGCGATAATAAAGTCCAGAACGTCTTGATTACTGATAAGCCGTTTTTTATCCCAACCGAGTTTTTCCATATAATGAACATAATTCGGCAGACCGCTGCGATGATTTAAGAGTGTTTTAATGGTTACTCCGTGGCAGGGGAAACCAGTAAGATATTTTGAAACTGAGTCCTCGATATTTAATTTACCGTCCTCGGCCAGTTTTAAAATTGCCATTGCTGTGATGGTTTTTGAAATGGACGCGAGGTGGAACGACGTCGAAGGAGTAATGCTATCCTTTCTGATGCGGGGATTGCGAAAGCCTTTATACTGCTCGTAAATGATTTCACCACTTTTTGCTACAAGAACACTTCCGTTGAAATTTCCCTGGCCTAACATGCTGTCGAAGAAATTATTCGCTACCGTTTTGTAATGCCTAAGTTCGGCAGGGGAGAGGGTGGAGGTAGCGGCAGGGTAGGCACTCACTGCTGAGTTTGCTGTTCCTTTCTGTTCGTTCTTATCCTTACAACTATAAAATAGTACCAATAAGGCCAACAGGCCAATCGCATTTTTCACAAGGTCAATTTTAGAGGTTCTTAATCCCAAAACACACAAAGAGATGGCTTTCAATATCTCACAATGCGTTTTTTCGTTTGGATTTTATGGGACATATTTGCAATACCCGTACCAAATAAACATAACGCAAAAGACTCGTCAGGAATTATGAATGACAAAAAAAACACCAGTTATCCAAAAGAAAAAATCAATATCCTGTTTTTAGAAAATATTAGCGATACCGCCGTACGGTTCTTTATGGATTCGGGGTACAGCAGCGTGAAGAAGATACCGGGCGCTTTGTCTGAAGAACAATTAATCAAAGAAATCAAAGATGTACACCTTCTCGGAATCCGTTCCAAAACCCAGATAACCTCGAAAGTCCTGGATGCCGCTAAAAAGTTACAAACAATCGGCTGTTTTTGTATCGGCGTGAACCAGGTGGATCTCAAATATGCCACCAGTAAAGGAATCGCCGTATTCAACGCACCATATTCCAATACTCGCTCTGTGGCTGAACTTGTAATGGCCGCATCAATTATGCTGATCCGCCGGATTCCCGACAAGAATAAGGCTGCGCACGAGGGAGTCTGGATGAAAGACTCCAAGGGAAGTTACGAGCTAAGAGGGAAAACCCTGGGTGTGATCGGCTACGGAAACATCGGATCACAGGTTAGCATCCTGGCCGAAGGATTGGGCATGAAGGTTATTTTTTATGATACGCTTACAAAGTTACCGTTAGGAAATGCAGTAGCTAAGAAAACATTGAAAGAATTACTGGCCCAGGCCGATATCGTAACATTGCATGTTCCTGACACAAACAGCACAAAAAATCTTATCAATAAAAGTACTCTTAAGTATTTCAAAAAGGGTTCTATACTTATTAATTATGCCAGAGGCGAAGTGGTAGACCTCGAAGCATTGAGCAAAGCAATTACAGAAGGCCAGATATCAGGTGCAGCCATCGACGTATATCCGTGGGAGCCGGAAAAAAATGGCGACCGCTTCCAGACCCCACTGCAGGATCTGCCGAACGTGATTCTCACGCCACATATCGGCGGTTCAACTGAAGAGGCACAGATGAATATTGGAGAGGATGTTAGTAATAAGCTTTTCCAGTACCTGGAAATGGGTATCAGCATCGGTTCGCATACCGTGCCGCCATTAAACTTGCCGGCGCAGGAGGGCACTCACAGGATTCTTCATGTTCACAAAAACGTGCCCGGAGTTTTGTCTGCGATTAATACGCAGTTGTCCAAAAACGGTATTAATATTTTAGCCCAGTATTTAAAAACCAATGAAGAAATCGGGTATGTTGTGCTCGATGTCGATAAGAAATTGTCCACTCACGCTTTCCAGTTATTAAAAGAGATAAGAGAAACAATCAAAGTAAGGTTATTGTATTGAATGGTCGATTATGGAAAATGAAAACATTAAAAGTCTGCAGGAAGCGCTCAGGTTCTCACCGGATAATATTCCATTGCGTCTTCACCTGGCAGAGTTGATGCTGCACGACAAAATGATCCCTGAGGCCGCGGAACAATTCAATGAAACATTGAAAAGAAATTATGGGAATCAACGGGCCCAGTTGGGATTGGCCGCATGCTATTATCATCAAAAAAAATATTCCGCGGCAGTAGTGGTATACGAACAAATACAACAGGAATTGCCGCTGAATGCAATGTTGATTTATATCCGTTGCCTGATCAAAGAGAATTCATTTCAGCACGCTGCTGAATTGTATCAAAAAGTTTTGGTGCAGTCACCCGGATTCAAGGATGAAGAGATCGACCAGCATCTTCGACTCGCGAATACCGGCGGCCTGGAAGAAACCGATGATGAAGAAGATATATTATCGCAGAAATATTTTATGGAGAAGCCGAAGCTGAAGTTTGAGGATGTAGGAGGAATGAAGCGCGTAAAGGAGGAGATTTCGCTAAAGATAATTCAACCATTAAAAAACCCCGATCTCTATAAAGCTTATGGTAAAAAGATTGGTGGAGGAATACTGCTGTATGGTCCCCCGGGATGTGGAAAAACATTTATCGCAAAAGCCACCGCTGGTGAAATAGACGCCAAGTTTATCAACATCGGCCTTCATGACATTCTGGATATGTGGGTTGGTAACAGTGAGAAGAACCTGCACGAAATTTTCGAACTGGCAAGGAAGAATGCCCCCTGTGTTTTATTCTTTGACGAAGTGGATGCGATCGGAGCCAGCCGTAGTGACCTTCGGCAATCCGCGATGCGTCATGTGATTAACCAGTTCCTTGCAGAGTTGGATGGAGTGCAATCTAATAACGATGGTGTACTAATTCTTGCGGCGACAAATGCACCGTGGAGTGTGGATGCGGCATTCAGGCGGCCCGGCCGGTTTGACCGGATCATTTTTGTAGAACCTCCCGATACAGCGGCTAGAGAAGAGATACTAGGCTCGCTCTTAAAGGAAAAGCCCGCGGACTCCATTGATACAAAAAAAGTTGCGGACCAGCTCAATGATTTTTCTGGCGCTGATATCAAAGCGTTGATAGATGTTGCTATTGAAGAAAAACTCCGTGAGTCAATGGCTGCCGGAAGTATCCAGCCAATTACTACAAAGGATCTCCTAAAAGCAGCAAAAGGGCAACGACCTACTACACTGGAGTGGTTTGGTTCAGCCCGAAATTACGCGTTGTATGCAAATGAATCTGGACTGTACGATGAGATACTTCGTTATTTGAAGATTAAGAAATAAAGCGACGGGCTAGCATGATAAACATTGAGGTCCTTCTCGAACGTGCAAAGGTTTTACTCGAACAGGGCAGAAACAAAGACGCCCAGCAACAACTGCAACAGGCTTTGCAAAACGATCCACAAAATGATTTTGCGCTTTCGTTGATGGGGCGATGCCTGTACAATCAAAAGAAGTACGATGAAGGAATGAATTTTATAAAACAGGCGATTAATATTCGGGCCGACGAAGACTATTATTTTTACCTTCTCGCGTTTGGACATTATTACAAGGATCAGAATCTTGTTGCACAGCGAATGCTCGACAAGGCAATCCAGTTAAATCCGTATGTGGCGGATTACTTCGGTTTGTCCGCGTTGATTTTTATCGAAGAAGTTGAATTGAAAAATGCTTTGAAAAAAGCCAACGAAGGATTAGAGATAGACCCGGAGAATATTACATGCCTGAATGCCAGGGCGACTGCATTGAATAAACTCAAACAGACTGATGCCGCTGTAGAAACGATGCAAACCGCGCTGAAGCAGAATCCTGAAAACGAATTTACGCATACCACAATTGGATGGAACTTTTTAGAGAAGGGCAGACATAAGGACGCTGCCGCGCATTTCCGTGAGGCGCTTCGTATTCATCCAAACCTGGAAGGTGCGCAGACTGGTTTGAAACAGGCATTAAAATCGAGGATCGCGCCGTACCGGTGGTTGCTGCAGTATAGTTTCTGGATTAGTAACAAAGGAAAAAACCTACAGTGGATTTTACCATTGGCCTTGTTTGCGCTGGTTCGTTTACTCATTGCAGTTCTAGGCAAAGAAAATAATTTTTCCATGGCGGTCGTGGCCGTGGTCGGATTCTACGTCTTGTTTGTAATTACGTCCTGGGTTATTAACCCGGTTGCTAATTTTACTTTATTGTTCAATAAAGATGGAAAATACGCTTTGACAAATTCTGAGAAATGGTCGGCGATTACGTCAGTAGGTGTATTGGTCTTCGGCGCGATGATTTTGATAGTTAGTTACTTGTTAAGATCGACCGAAGCGATGTCGTCCTCTTCGTTTATTCCCGGGCTGATTTGTTTATCTCTTGCCTTGCCATTGAGCAACATGCAATTTCCGATTATATTTAAGACAAAGAAGGCGAGTACCTATGTCTCACTCGTACTCGTTGTTCTAGGGCTCTTCAGTATGCTGATGCTGTATATTGATAAGGAAGGGGCAACATTTTTTCTCGTAGCATACTTTATCTTATTTGTTGGTTATAACTGGACGGGGTTATTCCGCCGATAAACCCAAAAGTTTGGTTCGCGCAAAGACGACAAGGAGACCGTCCTTGCGTCTTGGCGTATTCTTCGGGCGAATATTTCATTTCATCTTTCGAAGTATTTTTTTCGCCCGGCTTTGGAATGCAGCTGTTTCATGCTCCCAGCGTTCTTCAATAATTAATTTTAACTCCGCCGCTATTTCAGGGTAATCCTTCGATAAGTTATCCAGTACAGTTAGGGAGAAAGCTTTAACTGCAATGGGGGTATTTATATCTGAGACAAATTCGAAACAGATCGTCATGATTCTTCCGTGGTATTTTTTCGGAACAGTTATGTCTTGGAGTAAGCGGGTAA
>DAINQQ010000058.1:0-27270 GCA_036742645.1 Flavitalea sp. | reverse complement strand
TTTTTTTTTATAGCTTCTTTACTTTGATTTGTGCCGCAAGTGTAAAATAAAATGGGGGTTCAGTTCGACATATTCTGCACAAACGGCTCGGCTAATGATTGTCGTAACATCCTTTTTTACAGAAGAAACACCTTCAATGGTGTCAGATCAAAGGAGGAAATTCCGAACTGATTTTCCGTCTAACATTAAATGGTTGACATTTGATTAAATGCCTTTATCGAAGTGGTTGTAGCTTTCTCCGCAAGGCTTTTCCATGACACCAATTATTGAACTGCCTAATAACTTTGGTAACGGAACCTTATTTTCAAATTTGGTAATGGCGTAAAAAAAGGCATTACCGAACACACATCCGACCCTTATGGCAATTCGTTTGTTGAGGGAAAATTTTAAAACGCTAAAAGAACGACAGGTATCCTAAATTCAAATTAAGGGTAACCAAACTCTACGGTGGGTTTTTTAAGAGGGTAAAGCTATATTTTTACTGCCACAGAATGTATAGCACCACTCATTTGTGCGATTAATGAGAAATCTTTCTCAATGGCATTGCCGATGACTATAACATCGGCGCCGGCTTTGCAATTGCGATATGCCTTCTCGGGATCAGTGATACCCCCTCCGATCACCAGCGGTATTTCAATGCATTTCGATACATGCTCGATCATCGAATCCGAGATAGGGCGTTTTGCACCGCTGCCGGCATCCATATAAATAATCTTCATTCCCAGCATTTCACCGGCCATTGCTGTACACATCGCAATCTCATTCTTATCTGCTGGAATTGGAATAGCATTACTGATATATGAAACAGTAGTAGGAGCGCCTCCATCAATTACCATGTAACCGGTAGAAAGAATCTCTAATCCACTTTGTTTCACAAAAGGTGCTGAGATCACATGCTGGCCAATCAGCAGTTCCGGATTTCGCCCTGATATAAGTGATAAATACAATAACGCGTCAGCTGCCGGTGTAAGCTGTGAAGGACTTCCAGGGAAAAGGATCACCGGGATATCGCAGTTCTTCTTGATTTGCTGAACCACTTCGTCGAGCTGATTGGAGATGACCAGGCTTCCACCTACCAGTAAATAGTCCACTTTTGCATCCACAGCCAGTGAAGTCAATTCATCGATAACGGGTAGACTCACCTTGTCGGGGTCTATAAGTACGGCAAATGACTTTTGTCCTTTCGCTTTTCGTTGCAGTAATGATTGATATATGCGATTCCTCATTTCCTAGGCTGTTGGTGCTGTTGCAAAAATGCAAAAAGTTTCTGGTTGTAAGTTAGGTAATTCACGTCGTATTCATCCGGTATGGCGACCCTGCCGCCTGGACGATATTACATCAAATTTTACACCACGCTCTCTGACCTTAAGGTTTAGAGTTTAAGGTTTAAGGTTATGACTATTTGAAGTGGAAGAATCTTGAAGCAATCTACACTTGCGTCTCCCTCTGTGCATACCTCTTGGTAAAATTCCCTTGCAACCTTTTGGAAATTGAACTTTGGAAAATTCTCAACCACCGACGTACACAGAGGTATGTCGCAAAGGGACAAGGAGGAGAGAATGAGGAAGTCGCCCACGTTCGTTGTTCTCTGTCAGCTGGTCTCGTAGTTTCTTTTTACCGCACAACCAAAATTTTTTTTCAGCAATAGGGACAAATTTTGGTGGATAAAAAGCCTAATTCAATCTGGTCGTGAGGTTTAATATTTTCCACTTTCGTTTTCCACATACCTGCAAAACTCCTAGCATGGAAATTGGATGGGAGAAGATATTTTCGTTTTCCTCTCGTCGCGAAAATAATTTTTGATCTCTTAAATAATATGGTCATGGGTAAACAGCAATCTAACAAAGGCTTGCAATTCAGCCGCCGCTTCACCAGTGAAACAGTCAATGTATTTGATCAATTCGAATACGATTATAGATCCAGCATCATACGTAACCCCAGCGGGGAAATTGTATTTGAAATGAACAATGTCGAAGTTCCAAGGCAGTGGAGCCAGATTGCTACAGACATTCTTGCCCAAAAATATTTTCGCAAAGCCGGAGTTCCTCAACCTGATGGCTCATTAGGCAGGGAGACATCGGTGAAACAGGTTGCCCATCGCCTCGCACATTGCTGGAGAGTCTGGGGCGAACGTTATGGTTATTTTTCTACTGAAAAAGACGCCACAATATTTTACCAAGAACTGGTCTATGGAATTTTGAACCAGGCCTGTGCACCTAACAGTCCCCAATGGTTTAATACCGGTTTATATGAATGTTATGGCATTAAAGGAAAACCACAGGGACATTATTTTGTTGACGCAAAAGACGAAAAGCTTAAAAAATCGACATCTGCTTACGAGCGCCCGCAACCGCATGCCTGTTTCATTCTTAGCGTAGAGGATGACCTTGTAAACGATGGTGGAATCATGGACTTATGGGTTCGTGAAGCGCGCATCTTTAAATATGGTTCTGGCGTGGGAACTAATTTTTCAAACATTCGCGGTGAAGGGGAAAGATTAAGTGGTGGCGGTACTTCGTCTGGATTAATGAGCTTCTTAAAAATTGGCGATCGTGCCGCAGGAGCGATTAAAAGCGGAGGAACTACACGCCGGGCTGCAAAAATGGTTTGTCTTGACCTCGACCATCCTGAGGTCATGGATTTTATTAACTGGAAAATGGAAGAAGAGAAAAAAGTTGGTGCATTGATAGCCGCAGGCTATCCGAGCGATTATGAAGGAGAGGCTTATAAGACAGTATCAGGGCAAAACTCCAATAATTCAGTACGCATACCAAACGATTTTTTTGAAAAACTGGAGAAGAATGAAGACTGGGAATTAAAGGCAAGAACGGATGGAAGGATCATGAAAAAAATTCCCGCCAAAGAAGTCTGGAACCAGATTTCTTATGCAGCTTGGCGTTGCGCAGACCCGGGTACCCAATACGACACCACCATCAACGAATGGCACACATGTCCAAATGGTGGCCGGATCCGGGCTTCCAACCCTTGCAGCGAGTACATGTTCCTCGACAACACTGCATGTAATCTCGCTTCAGTAAACCTTCGCCGCTTCTACGACGAGGCAAGCAATGCATTTGATATTGACGGCTTTGAGTACACCTGTCGGTTATGGACAACCGTACTTGAGATTTCCGTGCTCATGGCGCAGTTTCCATCGAAAGAGGTAGCGCAGCTTTCTTATGATTACAGAACCCTTGGTTTAGGATACGCGAACCTCGGGTCGATGCTCATGGTAATGGGTATTGCCTATGATAGCGAGGAGGCACGAGGCATTGCGGGCGCGATCACAGCTATCATGACTGGCGTATCGTATAAAACTTCAGCGGAGATGGCCGGTGTCTTAGGTGCATTCCCACGCTATGAAGAGAACAAGGAACATATGTTACGGGTAATGCGCAATCACCGGCTTGCTGCATATGATGCTGATGAGTATGAGAACATCGGTATCAAGCCCCAGGGTATTAAGGCGCAGTATTGCCTCGATTATTTATTGACTTCTGCTACGAAGGCATGGGATGAAGCTGTACAACTGGGCGAAAAACACGGTTACAGGAATGCACAAACGACCGTGATCGCACCGACTGGGACAATCGGACTTGTAATGGATTGTGACACAACCGGTGTAGAACCTGATTTTGCTTTAGTGAAATTTAAAAAGCTAAGTGGCGGAGGATATTTTAAGATCATCAATCAATCCGTTCCTGCGGCTTTACGCAACTTAAAGTACAGTGAAAAGGATATCGATGCAATTATCAAATATGCAGTAGGTTCAGGGACCTTCGCAGGTGCTCCCTTTATCAATCATCAAACGCTCAGTGAAAAAGGATTTATCGCGGAAGAAATTAAGAAACTTGATGCTGCCGTAGGATCAGCCTTTGAAATTGGGTTTGTATTTAATGTATACAACCTGGGTGAAGAATGTCTTCAGCGACTCGGGTTCAAACCTGAACAATATTTCAACTTTGAATGGAGCTTACTCGAAGCGCTTGGTTTCAGTGATGAACAGATAGAAGCAGCGAACGACTATGTGTGCGGTACCATGACCGTTGAAGGCGCTCCAAATCTTAAAGATGAACACCTTTCAGTTTTCGATTGCGCCAATAAGTGCGGAAAAAAGGGCGAACGCTTTATACATGCGCATGGACATATCCGCATGATGGGTGCCGCACAACCATTTATTAGTGGTGCGATTTCCAAAACGATCAATCTTCCGAACGAAGCCTCAGTTGAGGAGATAGCAAATGCATACTTGTTGAGCTGGCAGTTGGGATTGAAAGCATGTGCCCTGTATCGTGATGGATCGAAATTGTCACAGCCCCTAAGCAACAAGAGCGATAAGAAAAAGAAGAAGGAAGACACAACAACTGCTGCATCAGCCCTGGAGTTGACGGGAGAAACTGCAGAATCCAACATTGTGGACCTCGGAAAATTAACTGTACAGGAATTACTTGAAGAAGTACAGAAGCGGGTTCAATCATCACCCGATACAAAACTGAAACGTCAGCTTGCTACAATTGTTGAGCGTCGTACGCTTCCGGCTAAACGAAGAGGCTTTACCCAGAAGGCAAAAATTAACGGGCAGGCATTGTTTCTTCGTACGGGCGAATATGCCGACCAAACCGTTGGTGAAATCTTTATCGATATGGCCAAGGAAGGAGCTACGATGCGCAGTATGTTAAACTGCTTTGCTATTTCGATATCCATCGGTTTACAGTATGGCGTGCCACTGGAAGAATTCGTAGAGAAATTCGTTTTCACCCGCTTTGAGCCAGCTGGTATGGTAGAGCATCCGAATATTAAGAGTACAACTTCTATAGTAGATTTTATCTTCAGAGCGCTTGCGTATGAGTACTTGGGAAGAACAGATCTTGTACATGTGTTAGACAAGCCCGAAGTACTGAACACCGGTCGCGATGAGTGGGATGAAATTCCTACTTCGCTCGAGTATGAAAAAAAAACTCCCGAATTAAGTGATGTAAGAATTGTGGCACCGAAAACTACCGAGGCGCAGCCTGGGAAAATGCCGCGATCAGCGGCTTCCGGTGGAAAAGCAGATGGCAATTCGCTCGAAGCAGTAAATGCAGCAGCCAAGAGCATGCAAAGCGATGCGCCAGCCTGTAATGTCTGTGGTCATATTACCATCAGGAGCGGTACCTGTTACAAATGTTTGAATTGTGGTAACAGTTTGGGATGTAGTTAAATAGATTATATAATCTCCATACAGAGAGATTCTCAAAAAATAACTTGGACGGTTTGCACAATAAATTCCACCCATTTTTATGGGTGGTTTTTTTTTGTAATCGTTTTTCCTCTTGCATAAACGAAGGTTAAAAGCTATTTTACGCTTCAGTTCAATATTCAGTATCCGAAAAACCCGGCTTTTATGACAAAGAGTAGATTAATCCTTGCCCTAGCGATCATCGTTTTTCTTAGCTCATGCAATCGTTACATTACGACTTATGAAGCTGCAAATCGCCACAACAAATGTGGTAAGTATATTAGATAGTTCTGAACAATTCCTACAGTTCCCAAATTTTTTCGTCCGCCTACAAATAGCGGTCGTATGTGCATTAGTTTAACTTAAGTCTAGATTTTCCTTAAGTCAAATCTCGCATCTCTCCCTCGGAGATCTCCTTCATACCTCCTATGGTCCAAAAAATTCTGCTTGGTTTTTATGTAACGAAAGCACACGGGTACAAATGCCAATTTGATCTCAGTGGAATTTCATTCCTCCCCCGAGATTTAATTGTTTGTTTCCTTACTTTGCAATCCTTAACTGCTATGTATGAAATTTGTATGCGCTGCCTTTTGTTTACTCACTCTTTCACTAATCAGTAATTTTTCCAGTGCTCAAGCTTCAAAAGACATAATCTCCGGACCGATGTTAGGCCAGGTAGAGCTAAGAACGGCTAAGATTTGGGTAGAAGTAAAACCCGGCTCACAGCTGGAATTGCACTACTGGAAGAAAGGCAATATGACGGCCGCACGCAAGCTCACTGAAACCATTAGTGCAAAATCATGGTTTGCGCCAATAGTTTTTAACCTTGTGGCACTGGAAATGAACACGACGTATGAATACCAGGTCATAACTGGTAAGGGAGTCCTGAAGCCATTCAGGGCAGATGGACAATTCACTACAAAAGAACTATGGCAATACCGCAAACCTGCACCCGACTTCTCATTTCTTGCGGGAAGTTGTTTCTACGTCAACGAACCAATATACGATCGCCCACAGCCTTATGGCATGGACTCTTCTATATTTCAGCCGATGGCTAAAGAAAAAGCAGCTTTCATGTTGTGGCTTGGCGATAATTGGTACACGAGGGAGTCAGATTTTTTCGACGATTGGGGTTTATGGTACAGGGCAAGTCATGACAGAAGCCTGCCAATTCTGCAAAATTTTTTGAAGGCGATGTCTCATTACGCCACATGGGATGATCATGATTATGGCCCGAATAACGCAGACGGAAGTTATCATCTCAAAGAAACAAGCCGCAGAGTCTTTGCCAGCTACTGGGCGAATCCAAGTTATGGGGAGGACGGCGAAGGCGTGTACACGAAACTTTCTTACGGGGATGTTGATTTGTTCCTCTTGGATGATCGTAGTTTTAGAAGCGCCGATTTTATGGAGGCAATAATTAATGGCAAGCCCAATCCTGAAAAAAGAATGTTCGGCGAGAAGCAAATGACGTGGTTAAAGAATGCCCTGATAAATAGTTATGCTCCATTCAAGATCGTGGTTGCCGGGAGCCAGGTGTTGAACGTAGCCTCCACGCAGGATTGTCTCAAAGATTACCCAATTGAATTCGACGAGCTTCTAGCCTTCCTTGAAACTGAAAAGATCCAGGGAGTATTATTCATGAGCGGCGACAGACATCATAGCGAAGTGATCCGATATCAACGATCTAATTCCTACGCTCTGTATGACGTAACTACTTCTCCGCTAACCGCTGGTATCGCAGCCGTTCGGGAGCCTGAAAAAAGTAATCCTGAACGAATGCCCGGCACACTGGTGGAAGCTCAAAATTATTCCCGCATTTCTATTTCGGGGAAACCTAAAGAGAGGAAGTTAAAAGTTGAATTTCTTGGAATTAAAGGAGATAAGCTCGGGGAGTGGGAAATCGATGAAAATCAGCTCAGGTATCCAATAAAAAATTGATGATGCTAAAGCGTGAAGATTTCAGAATCCCTATTTTTATCATAAACAAAGCGGCATGACCATTCATTTCGGGTATGATAAAAAGCAGGTTATTCAGGCTTTGCGATATCATTTTTTGAATCGCCCCGAAATCAAGATCCTGCTGATATTTGTAAACGTGTTTGCAATTACGTCAGCGGTACTTTTTTATTTCAATATTATTCAGCCTTTGTCATTCTTAATATTTTCCATGCTTTGGTTTGTATTAATGCTGGTGATATGGCGCATCTTACCAGGAAGCATTTACAGAAGATCTGTCACTTTCAAGGATCATTTTTCCATGAGTTTTGAAGAGAACCAGGTTGTGTTGCAAACCGAGAGAGGTTCAAAAGGATGGCCCTGGAAAAGCTTTAGCCATTTTGTAGAGAGTCCGTATTTTTTTCATCTTTACTTCGATTCGCGGTCTTTTTTTCTGGTTCCCAAGGATTCTTTTCATGATATTACAGAAATACAACTAGCGAGGCAACTATTACGTAGCAAAATAGTAAAATAGTCTTTTCGTTAACAAGATATATGGCTTTATTGCGTTAATTTTACAATCGACTTTTTTCTTACCCCGTTGTTTATCAACGAACTGAAGTTCTCTTATTTATCCTTTGTTCAATCATTCCATGCTTGCAGCAAAAAATATTTTACTAATAATCGTTTATCATGGCTAAAGTAACCTTTAGTAAAAAGAATCCAATATTCTACAATGACCTCAAATCTTCTGTAGAAGCCTACTTTACAAACAATAATATCCAAAAGACAGGCGATTGGAGACTATATCTGAAAGCTGCTATCCTAATACCATCTGCGATCTTCATATACATATTTCTATTAGAATCCCAATATCCCGGTTGGCTGGGAATTTCGCTGACTGCTTTATTAGGTTTCATATTCGCAAGTATAGGATTTAATGTGATGCACGATGCCTGTCATGGAAGCTATTCCAGTAAAAAGTGGGTTAATAATGTTCTAGGACTTACCCTGAATGCCCTGGGAGGCAATGCGTTCATCTGGAAGTTTAAGCACAATATTGTTCACCATACCTACACCAACGTGGATGGTATCGATGATGATATTGCAAAAAGCCCGATCATGAGGCATTGCAATACACAAAAATGGATGCCTGCGCATCGCTACCAGCATATTTATGTCATACTGGTTTACGCAATCTCCTCATTTGCATGGGTAATGATGATGGATTTTACGAAATATTTTTCTCAGAAAATATTCAATACACCCCTACAGAAAATGAATAGGCAGGAGCACGTAATATTTTGGTTGAGCAAAATAATGTACATGGTGTTTTATATAGCTGTGCCGGTTTACTTTGTTGGGTGGGGTGCATGGGCTGTCGGTTTTGCGGCCATGCATGTAACGATGGGATTAGTACTCGCGCTTGTATTTCAGCTTGCGCATGTAGTTGAGCACACTGAATTTGAAGTGGTCGGTGCCATGGACTCAAAGCAAATCGATAACGAATGGGCAATACACCAGATCAGGACTACCGCCAATTTCGCTCCAAAGAATAAAGTTATTTCATGGTTTGTGGGAGGTTTAAATTATCAGGTTGAACATCACCTGTTCCCCCGGGTAAGTCATATCCATTATCCTGCTATAAGTAAGATTGTACACGATACCTGCACGAGGCATAATTTGCCGTACCATGAATATTCGACCATGACTGCGGCTGTTGCTTCACACTTTAGGATGATGAAGCAACTCGGTAAGAAGCCCTCGCAGGCAACTTCTCAGCTTGAACTTGCACCCGCTTAGTAACGAGTCGGAATTATGGAGTCCGGAGTTGACGCCGTGACTCAATAGGTGTTGCAACAGGTGCTTCATTTCTATCACAAATGTTCCATCAAACTACAACCGTTAACTAATCAGAAACTCCAAACCTATCTCGGTCTGTACTTACTCTCTTCGAATAACTTCTTTGGATCGGTTTGCATCAGGGCTTCTAATGAAATCGACTTGTTATTTTCCATGTATTTTTTTACGATCTGCCAGCCGGTAAATAAGCCTATATTACCCGGGGCACCTTCGCCAAATTCTGGTGTGTTGGGCGACTCACCAATATAATTTTTAATCATTGCCGGATCATTGCTATATAATAATCCATTTGTCAGAAAATAGTTCCAGATTAAGCCTTCATTATTATAGCAGCCTTTTAGTTGACTCCTCGTGTAACCAGTCTTCAACGTGTCATCGGTGTGTGGCATCAACCTATCGAGCAAGTACATTCTCTTTCCCTTTTCAACCATTTGTAACACCAGGTGCTTGCCCGAGCTATGGTCGGGGAACATATCGTCAACGATATTTTTTGTACAGTTAACAGGAATATATTCCGGTGTAAAGCGCCGTGAAATATATGCAGGATATAGAGCCTGTCCCATTTCACTTTTGTACAATGAAAAATCTTTTCCAAGGTGTAACTGTAAACCGATCGCTAACGCGTCATTTGTGATTACGTCTCCATATCCCCCCAGCGAACCCTCAAAATAGGCATCCATCGGGCCAATAAAAGTGATCAGCTTCCGCGGAAGTTGATATTTTGGAAAGTAATGTTTTACGTATCTTAAGCTTTGTTCAATATCTCCTTCAACGCGGTCGATTTTCTGAAATACATTTTGGGCTGAATCCCTGATGGGTTTATAATCGGAAAGAAATTTACGGATGGCCTCCATGGTGCCAAAGCTTGTATCACTGAACGGTGGTAGTCCAAGTATGTTCTGAAGATAGTCGCCCATGAATGAGGGATATTTCCCGTATAGCCGTTGTAAGGATGGAAGGATATTGGTGGTATCAATCGAAAAAAAATCCTTATCGAATCGCTGAACTTCTACATCGGCCTTTATCCCGGAGACATTCGGGGCATCGACATCGTTACAGGATACAAACCAGGAGACAAACGCGAGAACAGAGAATAAAACGACAAGGGCTTTTTTCATAGTCATTGAACGGTTCAAGTTAATTATTAGTACGGAGCCGATTTGCTTTAACAATCGCACATGCGCAAATCACCGTGATAGAAATGCCCAAATCCCGATCATTGGCAGCTTACCTGTAAATTTGCCTTATGAAGATAGCATTAGCACAGCAAAACTATCATATCGGTAATTTTGAAGACAATACACGGAAAATTCTGTCCGCCATAGACGAGGCTAAAAGACACCAGGCTGATATCGTTGTATTTTCCGAATTGAGTATCTGCGGTTACCCACCAAGAGATTTTGTTGAGTTCAATGATTTCATCAACAAATGTTACGAAGCTATTGAAACGATAAAGGCCCACACAGATGACATCGCGGTTATTGTGGGAAGCCCGGAACGCAATTCGGTAAAAGAAGGTAAGGACCTGTTCAATACAGCGTGGGTTCTTTATAAAAACAAAGTACATGGCGTTGCACGTAAAACCCTGTTGCCGACTTACGATGTGTTTGATGAATATCGCTATTTTGAACCGGCATATGATTGGAACGTTATTGAGTTCAAAGGCAAAAAAATAGCACTTACGATCTGCGAGGATCTATGGAATATCAATGATAACCCGTTGTACCGCCTGTGTCCTATGGATCAATTGATCCGCCAGCAACCCGACCTTATGATCAATATCTCAGCTTCTCCTTTCGATTATGACCATGATGAAGATCGAAAAGAAGTCATCCGGGCTAATGTCCTGAAATACAAATTGCCGATGTTTTATTGCAATGCAGTTGGTTCACAAACAGAGGTTGTGTTTGATGGAGGCAGCATTGTTTATGACGTTACGGGCAGGCTGGTAAAAGAGCTGAAGTATTTCGAAGAAGATTTCCAGGTGATCGACATGGAATTCTGCGGACGAGGTGGCGAAACTGATTGGAAGCAAACAGAAAAGCTTAAGGAGATGGACAAGGAAATGCGGGTGTCGAAAATTGCCGACCCTAATAAGATCATCGAGTATTTGATTGCCGAACACAACATCGAACAAATTCACAAGGCATTACTGTTGGGAATTCGTGACTATTTCAAAAAAATGGGTTTTAGAAAAGCGATTATTGGTTCGTCGGGAGGAATCGATAGTGCCGTTGTTCTCGCCCTCGCGTGTGAGGCGCTTGGTAGCGACAATGTTAGAGCAGTGCTTATGCCTTCGCATTACTCAACCTCGCATTCTGTAAGCGATGCTGAACAACTCAGCAAAAATCTTGGCAATCCTTATGATATCATTCCGATCAAAGATGTGTATGATGCATTTTTGAAAACATTAAAACCGATTTTTAAAGACTTGCCTTTTAGTATCGCCGAAGAAAATATTCAAAGCAGAACCAGGGGTAATCTCCTAATGGCCATGGCAAATAAGTTCGGCTATATCCTTCTGAACACTTCTAACAAAAGCGAACTGGCCACAGGTTACGGAACATTGTATGGCGACATGGCAGGGGGGTTGGGTGTTTTGGGAGATGTTTATAAAATGCAGGTTTATGCGCTCGCGAAATATATCAACAAGCAGCGGGTGATCATACCCGGGAATATCTTAACGAAAGCTCCTTCTGCAGAACTCCGTCCCGATCAAAAAGACAGTGATAGTTTGCCCGATTATCCCGTTCTTGATAAAATTCTTTATCAGTATATCGAGAGAAGACAGAGTCCGCGAGAAATCATATCCATGGGTATTGATGAAGCCCTTGTAGGCCGGGTGTTAAAACTTGTCAATACGAACGAATATAAAAGAAACCAATTCTGTCCCATTATCCGTGTAAGCTCTAAGGCTTTTGGTGTAGGGCGAAGGGTTCCCATCGTGGGAAAATATCTCTCTTAACTTCTGTTATCAGATTGATTAGTGCTTAAAGGAAGCAATAATGCTAACTGCAGGTAATGGTGGTGGTAGGATGGAAACCTGTTGTGATATCACAAGTTCTGTTTCGGTGAGGGAAATAATTTTAAAATCACCGCCAAAGCCCACAAAAAGTGGAGACGAAAAATTGATTATAGTTTCGTTGCTGGTGAAGCTCCATGTAAAAGGAATGCTTTGAGGATCTGCGGCATCACACTTGGTAGGACCCTCATCGATAGTACCGGAACCGTTTGTAGTAAACGTAATGGCGTTATCCGTCTGACACGCTTCTATAACTCCGGCCGGTATAGCTTGATCACCTGTCCCATTGTTGTCAGCATCAATTTTGGCGTCATTATATTTCCATGCCTTCAATGTAATGAGTTCAGTCTTTGTTTTTGTCGTTGTATTCGTCGAATCGTCTTTTTGACAACTTCCCAGGATCAACAAGGTCGAAAGAAGTGAAAAGAGTGATAGCACTTTCATGGTTTGTAATTTAGGTATCTTATATTCTTACTGCTGTTGGCATGCGCAAGGTTGCCACAAAAGAATAAAATTATTACAATTTGGGTACTACTTGCTGCTTTGCGTCAATTATTATCCTATCAATATTTGTAATTATCATGCCAGAAACGGCCAAATGAAATAACTCCGACATCGGTCTTTTATTGTCTGGTGATTGTTAATTTAGCTGTGTAACAGGGTTTTATCATTCTGGCAAGTATCTTGCAAAGGGTTTGTACGTATTTTGCACTCATAATCAACAAAATTTATGGTTCTTACCGCAGATGACATTCGGCAACTAAATGAAAAAATTCAATATCAAAGCGGCTTTATTGATCGCTTAAAGGATGAGATAGGAAGAGTAATCGTGGGACAATATTCCATGCTGGACCGATTATTAATTGGCTTATTAAGTAATGGCCATATATTGTTGGAAGGAGTACCGGGTTTGGCAAAAACCCTGGCTATTAAATCGCTCGCTCAGGCAATACACGCAAAATTCAGCCGTATTCAATTTACACCGGATCTGCTGCCTGCCGACGTAATCGGAACGATGATCTATAACCAGCAACGCAATGAGTTCATGGTTCGCAAAGGGCCAATTTTCGCAAATTTTATCATTGCTGATGAGATCAACAGGGCACCGGCAAAAGTACAAAGTGCCTTGTTGGAAGCTATGCAGGAAAGACAGGTGACAATCGGCGAAAACACATATAAACTTGACGAACCATTCCTGGTACTGGCAACTCAGAACCCGTTGGAACAGGAGGGTACGTACCCACTCCCGGAGGCGCAACAAGATCGCTTCATGATGAAAGTGCTCGTTGATTACCCTACTAAATCTGAAGAACAGTTGATCATTCGACAGAATGTACAGGGTATGAGAGGACCGGAGATAAAACAGGCTGTTTCTACACAGGAAATATTACAGGCCCGGGATTTGGTAAGGCAGGTTTATATGGATGAAAAAGTCGAAAATTATATTCTTGATATCGTTTTTGCAACCCGGACGCCGGAGAAATATCGTCTTGAAAAGCTGAAGCCCTTGATCGCTTACGGCGGATCCCCGAGAGCGAGCATTAATCTCGCCCTCGCATCCAAAGCGCAAGCGTTTCTAAACAAAAGAGGATATGTTGTTCCCGAAGATATCCGCAGCATTTCGAAAGACGTTTTGCGTCATCGAATCGGATTGACATACGAGGCAGAGGCGGAAAATGTGAACGTTGAAAATGTCGTAGATGATGTTCTGAGAGCAATTCCTGTTCCATAATCGCTTGCCACGGATTTCAAGGATTCACACCATGAATCGGTGCTAATCCGTGAAATTCATGGCAAAAAAATCGAGCGAGTAAAATGCTAACTACACCGGAGATACTAAAAAAAGTCCGCGAACTGGAGATCAAAAGCAAAAAACTCACCAGGCATTTATTTACTGGTGAGTACCACAGCGCTTTTAAAGGTCGTGGCATGCTGTTTAAAGAGGTGAGAGAATATCATCATGGAGATGATATAAGGTTTATTGATTGGAATGTGTCGGCGCGCTTCAATCATCCCTTTAGTAAAGTATTCGAAGAAGAAAGAGAACTGACCGTAATGTTGCTCGTCGACATTAGTGCCAGCTCGCTTTTCGGAACCGTGCATGCCCGTAAGAAAGACCTGGTTACCGAAATGGCTGCAGTGCTTGCTTTTTCCGCTATTAGTAACAATGATAAAGTAGGAGTCATTTTCTTCAGCGATAAAATAGAAAAGTTTATCCCCGCCAAGAAAGGAAGGGATCATGTATTGTACATAGTACGGGAATTGTTAACTGCCGAACCCAAACAGAAAGGAACGAGTTTAACAGAAGCGTTCCGAAGGTTCACCAATTCGACAAAGCAGAAATGTATAGCCTTTGTCTTGAGCGATTTTTTGGATACAAATTTCGAAGACGCGTTGAAAGTAGCTGGAAAAAAGCACGATGTGATTGGAGTAAAGGTCTATGACAAAATGGATATGCAATTGCCGGATATTGGCCTGGCAGAAATTGAAGATGCAGAAACAGGTCAGAGAAGATGGGTTGATACTGGAGACTTTCTTCTGCGCCAAAACTACCAATCAGACTTTTTTAAGTACACGGAATATTGTAAAACAATTTTTACAAAGGCAGGTTGTGATCTACTTCATATCCGTACCGATGAAGATTACGTAAAAGTATTGAAGAAGTTTTTTGTCAGCAGAAATTCTTAAGGATATCAATGAAGCGCCGCTGTAAATATATTTTGACTATAATTTTTTTGCTGACTATCCGCTCTTTTTTAACAGCCCAGGTATATGTGAAGGCTTCGGTAGACAAAAATAAAGTGGTGATTGGTGAACCTATCACCTTAACATTAGAGGCGTACATCCCACTTGGACAACAAATGACCTGGTTCCCGCTGGACACAATTCCTCACTTCGAATTCTTAAAAAAGGCGGCGCCTGATACTGTTGAAAGTATCGAGGGAAAAAAGATCACCCAGGTCCTCACGATTACGAGCTTCGATTCCGGGAATTGGGAGATACCGCAGTTAGAACTGAAAGTGTCGAAACAATCGTATTACACCGATACCAGTTTAATTGATGTTGGATTTACTCCTTTTGACCGCGAGGCTGATTACAGGGATATAAAAAACATCTTAGAAGTCAGTAATCCGGATACGAAATATATCCCTTGGGCAATCGGTGCTGCAGTTCTCGTATCACTTGCCCTGGTTATATATTTTCTGCGGAAGCGCAAAACTGTAGCTGGTGTAGTCAAGAAGGAACCGAAAAGGTTCTCACCTTACGAAGAAGCGATGCATGCACTGGCGGAGCTTCGGAAAAAGGGTTTGCCACAAAATGGCCAGGTGAAATGGTATTACACTGAATTGAATGATATACTTCGTGTTTTTGTTTTTAGAAAATTGAATATTGCAACTATGGAAAAAACAAACGAGGAGCTAATTATGCAGTTAAGAGATTTGAATTTATCGAGGGATTCCTTTACCCGTTTAGCACAGGCATTGCGAATGAGCGATAGTGTCAAATTCGCAAAATATCAGCCTGGCTCTGCGGATAATGAAAAGAACTATGAAATCATTCAGTCTGCCATTCAAACACTAAATACTCCTGAAACATTGTGATATACGATTGGTACAAGAATATAGAGTTTGCACACCCGCAGTTTTTTACCTTGCTGTTGATACTACCCATCATGATCCTCTGGTATGTTACGGGGAATAATAAACAACAGGGAACCATGATCGTTTCTTCTACGCGTCCTTTTGGCAAGGCCGATTCCTGGAAAACATTTTTCAGGCACGCGCCTTTCGTGCTGCGCGTTTTAGGGCTAATAGCACTGATCATCGCCCTCGCAAGACCGCAAACACGAAATGATGAACAGATTATAACGGGACAGGGAATTGACATTATACTTTGTATGGATGTGAGTGGAAGTATGCTTGCTCAGGATTTCCTTCCAAACCGATTGGAGGCTATGAAACAGGTGGCGGTGGAATTTGTAGACAAGCGTCCAACAGATAGAATCGGGCTTGTAGTATTTGCCGGGGAAAGTTTTACAGTGTGTCCTATAACAACAGATCGCACAATGTTGAAATCACATATAATGAGTGCGCAAAGCAGCTTCCTGGCCGACGGAACTGCTATTGGCGACGGTCTTTCTACCAGCGTTGAACGATTGAGAGGAAGTAAGGCAAAATCGAGGATTGTTATTTTGTTGACTGATGGAGAGAATCAGGGTGGATTAATCGATCCGTTAACAGCAAAGGAAATTGCGAAATCAGACGGTGTGAAAGTGTACACTGTGGGGATGGGCACCGAAGGTTATGCTTCCGCACCAATGCAAAACGAAACCGGGCAGGTGACCATTCAAAAGCAAAAAGTTAATATCGACGAACCATTATTAAGGCAGATAGCAGGAGAAACCGGTGGATTGTATTTCAGGGCAAGGGATAATACCTCGCTGCAAAATATCTATACAGAAATCGACAAGCTCGAAAAAACAAAAGTTGATATTAATGTATTAAAGCGATATACAGAGCAATTTCTGCCCTTCGCTATTGCCGCCGCGATCCTTATTTTGTTGGAGTTGATTTTGCGGTATACAATTTTCAGGAAGTTTCCATAGGTTTTTTGCCACGAATTTCACGAATTAGCACGAATATTTATTCATGCTAATTCATGTAATTCGTGGCAAAATCCTTTATGCCCGAGATATATTTAAAAGAAGAAGCCTACCAAATTGTTGGTATATGTATGGAAATACATAGAATATTAGGGCATGGCTTCTTAGAAATTGTTTATAAAGACGCAATCCAGTATGAATTGACACGAAGGGAAATAGAGTATGTAAGAGAAAAGGAATATCAAATCCATTACAAAGACTCAATACTTACTCATAGGTTTTACGCTGATTTCGTCATTTTAGAAAGTATCATTCTTGAAGTGAAAGCGACCGAAAACGGTCTGTGTAACGAGTTCGTTTCGCGGGTAATTAACTATCTTAAAGCCTCCGGCTGTAAAGTCGGTTTGTTGATTAACTTTGGCCGAAGTAAACTTGAGTATAAACGACTGGTATTTTAGACCTTCGTGGCAATTCGTGAAATTCGTGGCAAGTAAATCCATGCGAGGACTTGTATATAAATCAACCGGAAGCTGGTACATCGTTAAAACGAATGATGGAAAAAGTTTTAATGCGCGTATCAAGGGAATATTTAAGATTGATGAAATAACCTCTACCAACCCACTTGCAGTAGGTGACGAAGTCGAAATGGAAATGGAAAATGAACTGGAAAGCACCGCAACCATTATCGAAATCCATCCTAGAAAAAACTATATCACCCGTCAATCTCCTTCGCACAAAAAACAACATCATATTATTGCTGCAAATATTGATCAGTCACTGTTATTCGCTACTTTAAAAGATCCAAAAACATCACAAGGATTTATAGACAGGTTTCTCGTAACCTGCGAAGCCTACCACGTACCTGCCGTTATTTTATTCAATAAGGCTGACATCTATCGTAAGAAGGAGCTTGAGAAATTTGAGCAGCTCCATGATATGTACACCAGCATCGGTTATCAGATTGTTCGCATGAGTGTCAACACCGGCGAAGGTGTCGATGAAGTAAAAGATTTATTAGCAAATAAGATAACTCTTATGAGCGGTCATTCAGGCGTGGGAAAGTCATCTTTTATAAACGCCATCTTTCCGAAACTCAATTTAAAAACACAGGATGTAAGCGGTTGGAGCGGCAAGGGGTTGCATACAACTACTTTTGCGGAAATGTTCGATCTTCCATTTGGAGGAAGGATCATCGATACACCGGGCATGCGGGAATTTGGTATCGTTAATATTACCAAACAGGAGTTATCACATTACTACCCCGAAATGAAAGTGCTCATCAACGACTGCCAGTTTAACAATTGTTTACATACAAGTGAACCCGGTTGCGCAATAAAAAAGGCCCTGATTGAGGGCCTCATTGACGAAGAACGGTATGTCAGTTATTATAATATCCTTGAATCAATAGAAAAAGAAACGTATTGAATGCTAAGACATATACTTCTTAGCTGAATGGATCAATAATTTATTTTCTAAAAATTTTGCAACTTCAATCACCGCATCATTATCTTTTCGCGGAGCTTCTCTGAACTTTCTTGGATAAATTGAAATGCCTGTGTAGATGTTATAATGCAGCGTAAGAATATGGCCTCTGTACAAAAAATCCCAGGTAAGGGTATCAAAATCATCCTCTTTGTTAGTAAACCTGATTTCGAGGTCATCACTTAAAATGTTGGCAACTTCGTAGAATCTCTTGAGGCCGCAATCGTCATCAATAATGGCTTCGGTGCAGCCGAAGTCGGTGCGCAAAGTTAGGCTCATAAAAACGGATTTAGGGTTTATCAATGGGTACAAACAAATATGCTCTACGGACGTACGCTCTACTGATGCACTTTGAATTTCTTAGCCTTCGGAACTTTTTCACCAGCCAATATTCGCTCTGCGCCTACGTTTTTACCATTGCTTGGACAACCGTATTTCGGCCCAAATGCATTATTCCACAATCTGCAGGAGGATGCAAATAAAACAATAACCAGGCAGGTAATAATGAGGATGCGGGAAGACACAGGTTTCATAAATATAGGTTCTACGTCTAAACGTTATTAAAGCTAAAAATATTATTTGGCGATTGCAAGTTCCGGGCCGATTACTTTGGCTCCTGGCCTCGGAACCAATCGGCATACCTTACATAGTTTTCTGCTATCCTCTTGATTTCGTTATGTATAAGATCCTGTGAGATGTCCTTTACTTTTTTTGCCGGCACTCCAGCATAAATACTTTCCGCCTCGACCTTTGTACTTTCCAAAACCACAGCCCCGGCAGCAATGATTGAATTCGTGCCAATTTCTGCATTGTCCATCACGATAGCACCCATGCCGATCAGCACATTGTCTTCAACTGTACATCCATGCACAATAGCATTGTGGCCAATAGAAACGTTATTGCCGATAACAGCTTTGGTTCGTTTGAAAGTGCAATGGATAATAGCACCATCCTGGATGTTAACCTTGTTACCGATGCGGATGGTATTCACATCTCCTCTTACCACTGCGTTGAACCAGATGCTGCAATCATCACCCATTACTACATCACCTACGATGGCTGCATTGGGAGCGATAAAACAATTGTTTCCGAATTGGGGATAAACATTGTCGACGTGCATGATTATGGGCATATATAAAGTTTATGGTTTTGTTGTTTGTGGTTTGATGGTTAAAATGTTCCCGCAAAGGCGCGAAAACGCAAAATAAAAGACTTCTTTGAGTCTTGGCGCTTTGCGCGCCAAGTCTTGTAAATCAAATATCCCAAATCTTCCACGAGCAATGACTTACTATAATCGCGACAACTTTACTTTCTTTGCTTCACAATGAACTTTCGACAGCTTTTTTTCCAATATGTAGCGCAGACATCATCCTCTCCGATTGCCATAGAAGTGGCAAAGGCTGAAGGAAGCAAGATTTGGGATGTTGATGGAAAGCAATATATCGACCTTATCGCCGGCATCAGCGTTTGCAATATTGGCCACCGTCATCCAAAAGTGATCAAAGCCATTAAGAAACAGCTGGATGATTACATGCATGTACTTGTGTATGGTGAGATGATCCAATCGCCGCAGGTGCAATATGCGCAGTTACTAACGCAGCATTTACATAATTCTCTGAATTCAGTTTACTTTACCAACTCTGGCGCGGAAGCAGTAGAAGGCGCAATGAAACTGGCAAAGCGCGTAACGGGACGCACACAGATCATCGCATTCAAACAAAGTTATCACGGATCCACGCAGGGCGCTCTAAGCGTTATCGGGGATGAGTACTGGCGAAATGCTTTTCGGCCATTGCTACCCGGTATCTTACATCTGGATTACAATTCTTTAGAATCGCTGGAATACATTACGTCTAACACAGCTTGTGTGATTGTGGAACCCGTACAGGCTGAGCGCGGCGTTCATATTGGGGCTAAAAAATGGTTTAAATCCCTTCATAGAAAATGCAAGGAAGCAGGTGCCCTGCTGATTGTTGATGAAATTCAGACTGGGTTTGGGCGAACCGGAACATTATGGGGCTTTCAGCAATTTAAAGTTGTTCCGGATATCGTTCTACTCGGAAAGGCACTGGGCGGCGGGATGCCCATGGGTGCATTTATCTCAAACAGGAAATTGATGACTGCATTGAGTTACAATCCTGTTTTGGGACATATTACCACCTTTGGCGGTCATCCTGTGTGTTGCGCAGCTGGACTAGCGGCCTTTAAGGTTTTGCTGAAAAGCAATGTTATGGATTCGATAAAACAAAAGGAGGCTTTGTTCCATCAATATCTTCATCATCCTAAAATAAAAGCCATACGTTCCATCGGCCTACTTGTAGCAATCGAATTTGAAAATGAAGCAACCTGTAAAAAAATTGTGCACGATTGTATTGCAAATGGAGCTCTTACAGATTGGTTTTTATTTGCACCCGAGTGTCTGCGGATTGCACCGCCTTTAACCATTTCCAGGAAAGAGATAAAAAAATGCTGTAGAATAATACATCAAACTATCGCTGGTTTGTAAACACTAATTCCCCCGTCTTCGCGTTTATATCCAACCCCGAAAACCCTTGTATGAAAAAAAGGCTTTGGTATTTAATCTTATCCTTCTGTACGCTATCGGCTAGCCAATTCGCCCAGGCTCAAACCAGGTGCTATCCTAATACACTTTTATGGCGTATCACAGGCAATAATCTGCAAAAGCCATCTTACCTCTTTGGTACAATGCATCTTGACGACAGGCGTCTTTTCCAGTTTGGCGATTCTTTGTACATGTGCCTCGAAAGGGCAGAAGGATATGCTATGGAAATAAATCCAGATTCAGCAATGATCGCGATGTTCAAAGCAATTAATGAACCCGATACTTCAGCATTGCTAAAAAATGTTCTCTCAAAAACGGATTTAGAACGGATAAGTAAACCTATCCAGAAGAAGTACGGCGTCTCGCCGGACAAGATTACAAGGAAACAGGTATGGATCTATTCACATAATCGGTTTAAAATAAAAAAGTCTGACGACATGGAAACCGCGGTAGATACTTACTTGTACAATATCGCAAAGAAACAGGGTAAGTGGGTCGGTGGAATAGAAGACATAGAGGATCATTTTAATTTGATTGAAGAAATAGGTGCAGGATTCGATGGGCAAGGACATTCCGGCAATGGACGTCAAAAAAAAATGCTTGATCGTATGATGGCTGTGTACCTCGCGCAAGACTTAAACGCGATCAATGATTGGTCTAACTCTATAGACGACGATACAAAAGAAGACATGCTAACGAGGCGCAATATAAAGATGGTCTATAGAATGGATAGCATGGCTCGCATAAGGTCAAATTTTTTTGCAGTAGGAGCAGCTCATCTGCCTGGCAAGGATGGATTGATCGAACTCCTCGAACAAAAAGGATTTACGGTTGAACCGATCTTTTCTTCGAAGAAAATTGTGCCTGAAGAATACACTTATAAAACGATTGAACTTGCATGGCACAAAGTCGAAGACAAGGACAAGACATTTACAGTTGAAATGCCTGGAAAGCCTTATCCTCTTGAGGGAGAAGGCGTGATGACCATGCAAACGTATGCCGACATGGGAAGCGGCCTGATATTCCTTGCAACCAGTATTAAATCGAATAGAAAAATAGTTAGTCCAGATAGTATGCTTGCTCATATGGCAAAAAATATATCGGGAAATAAACAAATAAGCAACAAAAAGACAATTGATCTAAACGGTGTACCGGGCATTGAGGCTTTCACTTCTAACGAGAGTCATTTTTACAGGTTGCGAGGGTTTGTCAAAGGGCGTACTATTTTCTTATTGGTAACTGCTGCAAGTAAAAAGGAGATGCTTGATAATAAGGAGACAAACCGGTTCTTTCAATCCCTGGTGATGCACCAGGCTTCGGATGAAACAGCATCGAAAGACAGAGCCTGGAAATTAACAACCATGGAAAAGCATGGACTTCAGATAGAAATGCCCGGCACTCCAAAAAGGGATAAACAACTTGAAGAAACCTTTACGTCGAATTCTGCAGCTAACTGGAATGTCCATTGTTATACCGTTTCTGATAAAAAGGCCGATATCTTTTACATGCTATTTGTGCGGGTGACAAAACCAGGCTTCCATGTACTCAACGATACATCGCTGTTTGCCGAATCAAAAAGAAATTCTGAAAATTCTTTTGCTGATAGCGTTAGCCTGTACGAGTTGTTTGATTTTGATGGCTATCCTGCCATGCGTATGAATGCTAATCATAAGGAAAATGATTATGAGATGCAATCCCTGCATGTAAACAGGGGCGACCGCTGTTATACGCTCATTGCAATAGGAAATGAGAATAACGACAATAAGAAAGATTTTAGTAAGTACCTGAATTCATTTAAGCTGATGACTTACCAAAAAGTGCAGTGGCATGAGCAGGCATCTCCTGACAAGGTATTCCGATCATGGGTGCCTTCGTCCATCGCTACCCTTCCTGCCGACGATTCGGAAACAGTGGCAGATCCTGGAAAGTTGGGAACCTTACTTGCATATGATTCAGTCAGCGGCTATAGCTTTGCGGTGCATAAGGAACTAATATCACCTTATTACTGGGCTCATTCTGATAGCGCTTTTTTTCAAAACTACGCTTCGCAATATATTGGATTGGAGGATAGCATTACTGAAAAAAGACCGGTGCAGAATGGAGCAATAGAGGGAATGGAATACTTTGTAAGAAGTCCGGTTATTTCGAATATCAAGCGATTACGCTTGTTGCCATATCGCGATACATTGTTTGTTGTGTTTTCAATGATTCCAACTGCTGATATCCGGCAAGTTGATCACGATAAATACTTTACTGAATTCAGGTTTAATAATGATGTTGCAGTTCATAACTATCGAAAGAATAAAACATCGAAGCTTCTCGCAGATCTTTTTAGCAAGGATTCGGTTACTTTCCATAAGGCTTCTACGTCTATACAAAATGCCCCCTTTACCGTAGAAGATCTTCCATCATTGCACAATGCTATGTTGCATCCTTACCAGGATTTTGATGAATCTATAGAATGTACGCATGATAAAATTCTGTCTGCAGTAGCAGGGATTAAGCATCCTTCAACGGTTGAATTCATTCAAAGCAACTATCATCAGCTGACTGGTGAGAAAGAAAAATTAAAATATCCTTTGCTTTCTGTACTTGCGCGCACATATACAAGTGAGTCATACAAATTGTTTTCGACGTTGGCACGTGAACGGACTCCTTCTGTTGGAAATGCAAGAACGCTGCAATATTATTTGAGGGATTCTCTGTCATTAACAGCGTCACTGTTTCCAGACATTTTGCAATTGACTACTGATTCAATTTTCATTGCCATGTTTCCAGCTGTATTGTGTGACTTGTTAGATAGTAGTTTGATTAGGATAAACGTTTTGGCACCCTATGCAAACAACTTTTATAAGTATGCACAGCGTGAGTTGGTTCGCTTAAACGACGCGGATGAGTATGGCTATCTCGCCACTTCTTTGATAAAGCTTTTAGGGAAATTTAACACTGGAGAATCAAATCAATTATTACAACGCTTTTTAAAAGCGAGGCAAATAAACGTCAAAGAAAATGCAGCCGTAGCACTACTGAAGAATAACCAGGTTGTTGATCGAATACAACTCGAAAAAATTGCCGCTGACAGAGATTATAGGTGTGACCTGTATTCCCAATTGGTCGAAGCTGGAAAAGAAAAGTTCTTTCCGCCCAGGTACTCTTCTCAAAAAAGCATTGCTGAAAGTAATATTTATATCATTGCAAGCGACGACTACGAACCTTCAGCAGTTCAGTTCATTGGCGAACGAATGGCTGAGTATAAGGGTGAAAAGCAGAAATTTTTCCTATTCAGGATAACTTATAAATATGATGACGGAGACTCGGGAACTTATTTAGGTATAACAGGTCCTTATGTAGGTACAAAGAAAGTAGTTATTAACTCCGAGGTTACTGGACTGTACCTTGATGAGCCTTTCGATACTAAGAAAGTCGATCAGCATCTTAAGCTATATCTCGAACAACAGGAAAAAAATCTTAAAGAGAATATCGCCCAATAATTTCAAAAAGGAGGATCTCTATATTAATTTATAAACGAATGCGGCAAGTAAACCTCCAATGATGGGCCCGACCACGGGTATCCATGAGTAACTCCAATCGCTATCTCTTTTTTGAGAGATGGGTAATATAAAATGCATAATTCGCGGACCAAGATCCCTGGCAGGATTGATTGCGTATCCTGTTGGTCCGCCAAGTGACAAGCCTATACCAAGAACTAATAAGCCAACCGGAAGTGCATCCAGTGCACCGAGGCTACTCGTTGGTGCCGCCAGGCGAAATACTGCAAATACCAACACAAATGTTCCAATAGCCTCTGTAGCGACGTTATATAATGGGCCGCGAATAGCTGGAGCGGTACAAAAAACAGCAAGCTTCAAATCACCGTCCGCGGTTTGCTCAAAATGCTGACGGTAAGCGATCCAAACAATAGCAGTGCCGATCAAAGCGCCGACGAATTGCGCAGCAATATATACAGGAACAATGGACCATTCCAGTTCGCCTGCAGCCGCGAATGCAATGGTGACGGCAGGATTCAGATGTGCCTTGCTTAAGCCAGCTGCGCAAAAAACCCCAACGAATACCGCGATCGCCCAACCGAAAGCGATTACGATCAATCCTGAATTATGGCCTTTTGTTTTGGTAAGTAGCACGTTTGCGACAACACCGTCGCCTAGTATAAGCAACATCATGGTGCCAATAAATTCGCCGAGAAATGCAGTGAGCATAAGCAATCGTTTTGGTAAGGAATTGTAACCTGTTTGAAAGTTAATGATTCAGGTTGAATATTTAGTGTTTAGGTAAATACTGCTGCGCAAGTGATGTGAATTGTTCTATTTGCTTTTGCTGCCAATGTTCATCAAGTTTCATTTCGTGCGCCATGATTCGGGCAACTTCAGGAGCCATTTCTATCGCTGCAGATGCATCCAACAATAAAGCCCTTGTTCTTCGTGCCAGGGCATCTTCAACAGTCATACAATATTCGTTTCGTACCCCCCAGATAATGTCTGATTCTGTATATGGCAAACCAGGATGGAGCGAGCCGGTTGAAACACCTTTTTCGTAATCTATCTTGTTCAAAGCCGCTCTGTCAGATCCGTAATAATAGCCCGGTGTGGTGAAATCAATATCGTGGTCAGATCCATGTATCGAAAGATCGTTTGTGATACATTCCGCAAAGGATAGTGATGCATGAATGGCTGCTGTATTTACAACATCCTCGGCCATCTTACGGTATGTTGTCCACTTTCCACCCAGGACGCTAATGAGTCCAGACTCGGAAACAATCACCGAATGATCTCGTGAAATTTCAGCTGTTTTTTTGGCTGCCTCTTTCACCAGTGGTCTTAATCCGGCAAAAATACTTTTGATATCTTTTTTTTCCGGGTCCTTTGTTAGATATCGCGATGCATGCTCCAGGATAAATTGAACCTCGTCTTCAAGTGGAACAGGTTCTTCATAAATGGTGTCTACAAGAGTATCGGTGGTGCCTACGATAATTTTGTTGTGCCAGGGAACCGCAAATAAAACGCGGCCATCATCTGTATGCGGAATCATGATTGCGGCGTCACCGGGTAGAAATTCCTTATTGAGCACAATATGAATTCCCTGGCTGGGAGTGATTGATTTTTTTTTATGCTTATTATCTAATTGTTGTATGCTATCCGAGAAGACTCCTGTTGCATTGATAACGGCTTTTGATCTTACTTCATATTTTTTTCCTGTCAGCGCATTACTCACGTGCACGCCAGATATCTTATGATTCAATTTAAGAAAGCCTTCCACTTTAAAATAATTCAGCAGTATGCCGCCTTGTTCGGCTGCAGTTTGAGCAAGATTGATGGCGAGTCGGGCATCGTCAAATTGCCCGTCATGATAAACAACACCTCCGCGTAATCCCTCGGGGTCGAGTGTGGGCGCCAATTCCAGCACCTGTTCGGTGGAGAGCCACTGCGATGAACCAAGGCCCAGACTTCCACTCATCCAATCGTATACTTTCAGACCCAATCCATAATAAGGGCCTTCCCACCATTTATAGTTAGGAACAATGAAGGATTGATTTTTTACAAGGTGAGGAGCATTCTTTTTTAAAGTTCCTCTTTCACGCAAGGCATCCATTACTAATTTAATGTTGCCTTGCTGCAAATATCTTACACCCCCATGAACAAGCTTTGTGCTACGTGAAGAAGTTCCTTTTGCAAAGTCATATTGTTCAAAGAGAACTGTTTTGTAACCACGTGAAGCGGCATCCACAGCGGCGCCAAGACCTGTAGCTCCTCCACCAATAATGCATAGGTCCCATTCTCCTTTGAAGCTCTCAAGTTGATCGATATGAAAATCGCGGGTCAAGATTATTTATTTTGATGGTGATGTTTGTTGTGTTTATACAGAGCGGGGCGAAATATTTAGGCTAAGAGAGAAAGAGTTGTAAAGAGATAAAGAGAGATGTCTGAAATTTCTAACTCAGCTTGTCTTTTCTCCCATTTTGTCATAACTACTTATGAACAGCGTAGAAGCTCATCCCTCTTTTTCTCCTTTGCATCATTTTGAGTTTAACGTATCATGCTGCCTCCTTATCTCTTAGCCTTATCTCTTAGCCTTTCTCGTCAGCCCATGCAATTGTAGCTTTAACCGCCCTACGCCATCCCGTTTGTAATTCTTTTATTTTGTCGTCTGCCATCGCGGGAGAGAATCTTGCATCAACCTGCCATTGCCGTTGTATCTCTTCTACGTTTTCCCAATACCCGGTAGCGAGTCCGGCCAGATAAGCCGCGCCAAGCGCAGTCGTCTCATAGACTTTTGGACGCACAACATCTACCTGCAAAACATCCGACTGAAATTGCATAAGTATATTATTAATAGTCGCTCCACCATCAACTCTCAACTCCCTGATTGCAATACCAGCATCTGCTTCCATTGCCTTCAATACCTCGGTGGTCTGATACGCGATACTTTCTAAAGCAGCTCGCGCGATGTGGGCGTTTGTAGTACCTCGTGTGATGCCAAAAAGAGATCCACGCGCATGTTGATTCCAGTGTGGCGCTCCCAGCCCTGCGAATGCGGGCACCATGTATACTCCATTGGTTTCGCTT
>DAINQQ010000057.1:0-27481 GCA_036742645.1 Flavitalea sp. | reverse complement strand
CTGTGCAATCGAAGGGCTCACGACAAACACAACGGAAGACACAAAGGACACAAATGGATAGCTACCGGATTGTGACCACGGCCATCACCGGGAAATGATCTGAAGGAAATTTTCCGTGATAAGTATCAGTAAGTATTCCCCATTTCTCAACACTAAACTGTCGCGAGATAAAAATATGATCTATGATATCCATCCGTCCCCTAGTAGCGCCGAAGGCATTGAACGACGCGTTATTGGCGTAGGGATGTTTCACTTCTTTATAAGTATCCTTTAAGATACCGGAATTAGCAACCGTCTGATACCATTCGCTACTATGTGCGCCATTTAAGTCGCCTGTAAAGATCACCGGTTCATTGCCCGCTACCTGTTGTATTCGTTGCAATATCAATTTGCTGCTTTCTTTTCGCGCTTGCACTCCCTGGTGATCGAAATGAGCATTGAAAAAATAAAATTTCTTTCCATTTTTTTTCTCTTGCAGGTACACCCATGAACAGATGCGATTACAACATTTTGCGTCCCAACCCAATGATGGTTTGTCTGGTGTTTCAGACAACCAGAAATCGCCTTTGTTCAAAAGACTGAACTGATCTTTTTTAAAATATATAGCAGAATGTTCTCCCTGATCTTTTCCGTCATTTCGTCCAACTCCATAACGGGTGTACTGAGGCAGGGCGTTACTAATATCGTCCAGCTGATTTTTCAATCCCTCCTGTGTGCCGAAAATGTCAAAGTCGTGAAAGCGTATGAGGGCAGCAACAATAGGTGCTCTATCCACCCACAGGTTCCCTGTGTCTTTAGGATTATCGTACCTGATATTATAGGTACCAACTCTTAATTGTTGCGAATGGATGGAACTTATCAAAAAAAGGGCCGCGAGTAAAAGCAATGATATTCTCAATTTCATACAAGCTTATCGTTACATTTTTATTGATGCAGAGATACGAATTTATATACTAAATCCGCCTTTGTGTCCTTTGTGTCAAAGGACACGAGGAAAATCTCTATTTGGCGATCGAGCGAATTTCTGCAAGAGTCCTTTCTATTTCTTCCTTTGTATTGTACGGGGCAAGGCCAATGCGTACCAAGCCCCCGCTTTCAAAAACACCGAACGATTTCATCAAAGCAACTGCGTAAAAGCCACCAGCCCATACAAAAATTCCTTTTTCGGCAAGCTGCTTAGCAACCTGTAGTGGAGGCAGATCTTTAATGCGAAATGATATTGTAGAAGTACAGGGTTGCTCCTTCGGCGGTCCGTACATGGTTATCCCATGAATATTTGACAGCTCGTCCTTGAAGGCACGAGTCAAAGGCATCTCATGTTCTTCAAACACTCTCATGCCGGCAATTATCTTTTTTCTCCGCTCACTTCGATTGCTCTCGTTATCCTTAATTAATCCGGGATGATTCAATCCGGCATCCGCTATAAACTCAATGGCTTCGCCTGCGCCTGCAAGTCCTTCATGATTCAAAGTACCCGTTTCAAACTTTTCGGGAATAACATCCTTTTGAGCGCTTACTTTTAGTGCTTTGAGTTTTTCCAGGCGTTCCCGCTTGCTATAGAGTACTCCAATATGAGGACCGAAGAATTTGTAAGCGGAACAGAATAAGAAATCAACATCCAGGTCCTTTACATCTATCACACCATGCAGAGCATAGTGAACTGCATCAACAACAGTTATGGCCCCAGCTTCATGAGCAAGCCTGATGATTTCTTTTGCATCGCATATCGTTCCTACTGCATTTGATGCGTAATTGAAGGCAACAATTTTTGTTTTTGATGACAACTTACTTTTATAGTCCTGCATATCCAGCGTACATGTAGACGTATCTACTTTAACGCTTTTTATAATCAGACCTCTCTCTGTTAATATTGACCACGGACTTCTGTTTGCATCGTGGTCGATGTCTGTAATGATGATCTCATCGCCCGTATGGAGGTCCCTGGCCAACGCCTGGGAGAGCCTGAAGTTTATAGCGGTAGAGTTTTCACCAAACGACACTTCATTCCACGAACAGCCGAATAGATCCGCGAAGGCTTCTCTCGTTTCCAGGATCATCGCATCATTCTCAACGGAAGAAATAAACGCTCCGCCAGTGTTCGAATTATGATTTATCATGTAGCCCACCATTTTATCGATCACACGTTGTGGAACTTGTGTCCCCCCGGGGCTATCAAAGTAAACAGCCTGAAAACCATTCACCGTTCTGCTTAAGGCAGGAAATTGTGTCCTGATCGATTCAATATCGTATTTCATGTGGACCTTAATTATAATACATAGTTAAGTAATCCATATCATCAATGCTATGTCCCTTCCTATGTTTCTATGTGCCTATGTGCTGAACCTCTCTTTACACATAGACACATAGAAAGATAGGTCGAACATAGAAGGAATATTTCAGGATATTTTTTCAAACGTCTTTGAAAATTCACTCATCGTATAATCAGCCATCTTGGTATTAGGTCTTCCTAAGGCGGAGAGAATTTCATAACATCCTCCGATATCTGCAAGCCTTCTGATATCCACATTGGGACCAACTACCTCCACATAATAATATTCTTCAAGTAAGTGTTGAGGCACTTCGGTCACATCCACGGTAGTCGCTCCAAAGGAAATCTTACCAACAACAGGAAGCTTGTGCCCGGCGAGATACATATAAACTCCTTTTGGACTCGCATCTGTTTCACTTAGTGAACGCAGATACCCATCCTTATATCCGATATGCACAAGCGCCATTTTTAAATTGCTTTTCGCAGTATACGCTCCTCCATATCCGATTGTATGACCTTTCTTTATCCATTTTACCTGGCTGAATTTTACATATATCTCTAATGTGTGTTTTGCTTCGGGGGAAATTGGATGGTCTGCATTTGGCGCACCTCCAACTAATCCTATTCCCGGCCTGATAATATCAAAATTAAATACCGAATTATCCAGCAGGATTACACTATCGGTGCACGCAAAAGAAACCGGTAAAGGCGGAAGTTTCTTACGATAGTTTTCCAACACATTTAATTGCATGTAGCAGCTGGATGTATCAATTCCCTTAATATCAAAAAAATGACTCATTAAAAATTCAATAGTTACATCAGAAGTTAGCGCAGCATAATCTCTACTCAAGAGGTCCACTTCATCGTCTAGAAAACCAAGGCGATTCATATGCGTATCGAGATGAATCACGGCCCTGGCTCTCCCGTTTTGTCGGCACCATGCGTTCCAACGTTTCAACTGTTCAAGGCTGTTAAGACATGGCACAAGATTATACTTCTTAAAAAACGCTTCTTCATCAGCAAGCAAGCCAGCCATCGCGTAAATATTTGCGTCAGGATGAGGTAATATTTGGCGGAGCTCAATTCCTTCACTCAATTCTTCGATAAAGAAATACCTGGCTCCTTCTGCATACAGTGCCGGCGCAACCTCCATCATTCCTAACCCATGCACATCACCCTTTAGTACAGGAGCACAAATTGTACCTGTGGCATCAGCCCTTGTTTTAAATAGTCGGTAATTAAACACTACTGCTTCGATATCCCGGAGACGCACAATAGACTTTGCCCCAAACGCGTCCCGTGGGATCGCTCTAAAGTTGTGTTGCATGTGAATTGGTTTTCATGCTGGAAATTACTCATCCAATTCCACAATTTTCTTTCAAATAAATTTTCTCACACAGGAGGAATAGTTGCAGGAGCTTACACCGACAGCTAAGCTGTTTTATTTGATCGTGATTACCTCGGGGGGCTGACGTTCTGGAATAAAAAAATGGCACATAAGAATGCGCCATTAGAGAAACTATTTCAACATCGATGCTGGTTTCGTATTGCGTAGACCTAATTGCCGTTTTGAATTATTTTCCAGGCCGGGCAAAAGTAAACGGTTGTGTTACGCTGACAGGAACTGCAGTTCCATTTGACATATGTGGTTCCCACTTAGGCATCATTTTTAAGACCCTGATCACTTCCCTATCGAAGCTATTGCCGCCCGGCTGCGTAATCTGGATATCCGATGCTGTACCATCCGGCTTGATGAGAAATTTCGCAACTACCACTTTCTTTTCTCCCATTTGAAGTTCGCTTTCAGGACAAACTACGTTGCTCTTTATAAAGCTTAGCAATGCGTCCTGGCCGCCGGGAAAACTTGCAGCTTTTTCGCCTGACTTGTTTGCGACGGCTCGGACTCCGGTATTCGCCATTCCAGGATTGGTGACCGGTTCAACCAACTGTCCTGCCTGGGGAGTATCCTTCGCCTGAACCATCTGAAGCGGCACTTCAGTGATCTGGTTTTTACTCTGCACAACTATCTGTGGTTCGCCGCCATACATCTCAACTTTGCCCGTAACCTTAATGTCTTTGTTCAGGAAATAACTCTCCGGTGAAGGGCCGAAGTTACCACGGTCTTTACTGTTAATAAGCACCGTAAGCTGTTTATTGGGGTCAGCGGAGGTCAAATTCAATAGCAAGGGTGAAGTTGGTGAGTTAGAAAGAAATTTTGATCCCATTACCCTACCAGCAACGGTTACACTATCGCCGGTAAATTTGTCGACTTCGGCGAGGCTCAGGGAAGATTTTAAAGAAATTTGATTTCTATTTTTGACGACTATTTGAGGTAAGTTATTGTACGACTGAACAAGCCCGGTAATGCAGACCTCTTTTTGATTGTAAAGAATTTCAGGAGCATTACCGAAGTTCTTTCTATCCTGTTCCCAGATAATGACATTCAGGGGACTGGAAGGGTTATCATTGACATCAAGCACGGTTGGTTTGTTCGCTACAGACTGGAAATATCTGGCATTATACACTTTGGTGCAAAAACGCACGCTATCGCCTACATGTTTCGCGACCTCGCTTACCGGGATTTCCTGGACATTCCGAAAAATATTACCGATTCTTAGCTCCTCCAAAAACAGGGCGCTCAGGCTTTTTATTTTTAGGGCGTTCGCCATCGGTATCTTCAAATTATGTTCATCGCCGAGCCCGTATTTTCTGAGACCTATCACTGTGCATCCGCTTAACAGCTTCACGTCGGACATTTTTACAAAATAGCTATGCTTGAAAGCGGTCTGAAAAGATGAATTGACTTCCGCGGTTTGTACAGCTGTCGATTTTGCGGAAACGATGCTGTCATTTGAACAAAGGAACAGCAATTCCTGGCCCTCATCTACAGCAGACGCTCCCCAGCCGGCTCCGCTAAGTTGTAGATACAAAACGGAGCCTGAAGCAGAATATGAAATATTTACGTTGGCTTTGCCCGAAGTATAAATGCGGACAGGCTGGAGTTCAATCCTTCTTTGTTTTGTAAACTTGTCGTATTCGTTTACCTGAACTTTCTGGGCGAGACTCAATAAGGGAAGTAGGGTAAGTAGAATGATCAGCGGTTTCATACACACTAATTTAGGTAAATTTTTATACGAGCTTTAGCAGGATGGTAATTTGTATCCAGCTGCGGAAGCTACTCGGCCGTCTGAGGACTTTGGTTTATCTATAATATTGTGACTTTTATATCGTTCGACGAATTACTCGTTGCCCCCAAATGTAACATAAGCATTAAAGGAAAATCGAAGAGCCTGGTGATATCAAAATGTCGTACCGTGGATAGTGAACTCAGAGCTTTTTGTAAGAATGGATTTTTGCGACGAATTAAAGTTCAATATTACAAAATCACATCATTATCCGGAGAATTCGGCGGCATTTTTTTATCGGTCGTTTTTCAGATAGCGGTTGCGATGGCTTATCGCCCCGGTAAGAATTCTTCGTTCACTTGGTGCTTTCCTTCGTGTCCGTAGTGGAATCGCCACTGCATGGTCAAGGTTCACAAAGAGCACAAAAAAACAGCAGGACAAAGTAAAAGCCTTATTCACATCACCTGCAAAAGTGTTCAATTTATTTAGATACCATTCCACCGATTTTTAGTACTTTAATTCTGCCATTTGAATTTACCAAGATTGACTGCTATGGACTCTTTCTCGGATTTAACCAATGAAAAAGAGCTTCTAACGCTATTGCGAGACGGCGATGAGGCTGCTTTTACCCAGATATACAACCTCTACTGGAAAAAGTGCTTTTTTACCGCAGCTCAAAAGCTGCAGGATCTGCCGGAAGCTGAAGAAGTGGTACAGGACATTTTTCTGGATCTCTGGAAGCGTCGGGAAGAATTGAATATAACCACCCGTTTGTCCTCCTATCTCGCTGTTTGTGTGAAGTATAAAGTCATCAATCTCCTTTCAAAGCGACATCTCGCCTTAAAATACCTTCAGCATACTACTGTTACTGGCAGGGCCTCAGAGCTTTCAACAGAAGAAGTACTCCGATTACGAGAACTAAAGAATCAGCTTATGAAGGAGACTTCAAGGCTGCCGGAAAAATGCAGAATGGTATTTCAAATGAGCCGCGAAGAAGGTTTCTCTCAAAAACAAATAGCACACCGATTAAATATTTCTGAAAAAACTGTTGAGTCGCATCTTTCCAGGGCGCTACGCAGCTTGCGAACTGGCCTCAGCCATCTAATGACACTGCTGTAAGAACAAAACACAGCATCCACAGTCATTTTTTTTTAAAAAAAATCCACACTCACTAGGGGATATTCTTGTCTTGATTGACTTGTGCTTATACCATAACGACCATGTCCCATGCACCAGGAGAATAAATGCTATTCTGAACTAGCAGCAAAATGGTTGAAGGGCAAGATTACAGAAGAAGAAATGAACGAATTTTCTGAATGGTTTGATGATACTGACAACGAAATCCTTAATGTCCCCCCGGGCTTCGCAGGTTCCGAGAAGGAATTACGCGAACGTATTTTATCAGGAATAAGGAAACGACGGCAGCACCCTCGCCGGATTATTTATTTCACGAAAAATCCTTTGACCAAACTGGCGGTAGCGTCTGCGGTGATAATTACAAGTACGCTGTGTGTTCTTTATATAACCGGAAAACATTCATCCCCGGCTGAAAGCAATTCGGCTGTGGCAGTTTCAAAGCGAGACACGATCGTTCCTGGAGGAAATAAAGCTGTTTTAATTCTTGGTGATGGGACCGAAGTTGTACTGGATACTGCCACGAGTGGTACTATAGAGCAGAACCCGCACTCCCGGGTTATCAAGTTAGATGATGGCGAACTGGTGTATTCGGCATTGAAAGACGCTAATGTGGCCGTTACCTATAACACATTGTCTACACCTCGTGGTGGACAATATGCGATCACACTTGTTGATGGAACCCGGGTGTGGCTGAACTCATCATCTTCACTTCGTTTTCCAACGTCTTTCAGAGATCCGGAAAGAATTGTTGAGCTTTCCGGCGAAGCCTACTTTGAAGTTGTTCAAAATGGCGATAAACCTTTTAAAGTAAAAGTAAATGATGTTGAATTTAAGGTACTGGGAACGCATTTCAATATCATGGCTTATAAAGATGAAACAACAATCAACACTACGTTAATAGAAGGATCGGTTGCTGTCAGCAAGTTGAAGGAAACTGTTACATTAAATCCCGGGCAACAGGCTCGGATCAGGGAAAATGGCAAAATCGGCATAATAAAAAATGCAGATACTGAACAGGCGATCGCGTGGAAGAATGGCTTCTTCAATTTCACTGGAAGCGATATCGAAACTACCATGAGGCAGATAGCGCGCTGGTATGATATTGAAGTAATCTATGAAGATAAGATCACCGAGCACTTTAACGGAACCATTTTGAGAAATGCCAGTATCGAGAGAGTGTTGAAGATGTTAGAATTCACCGCGGTTGTCCATTTCGACATACAGGGAAGGAAAATTTCAGTTCACTTTTAGAAAATTAACCCATATAAAACCAAACCAAAACTCAAGCTTATGACCTGAAAAATTGTGCGAAGGTCAGCAAAAAACCGGTCGTGTTTGCAGCGCTCCCGGTCTCAATTTCAGCTGACAAATACACCAGGACTGTATTAATTTTTCATCACTCAAACAGAATAAATATATGTTATTCCCTGCTCTTAAGAAAAGAGACAGACGGCCTGTGATTGCAATACAGGCTACCTGTTCAGACATCTTTTCCGCCAAAACGATTGTTGTTATGAAAATAACTGCTCTTTTACTTTTTGCATTTTGTTTCAGAGTAAGTGCAAACAGCTACGCCCAGGAGGTTAGCCTATCTGAAAGGAACGCTCCCCTGGAAAAAATTTTTAAGGAGATAAGGAAACAAACCGGGTTCTTCTTCCTGTATACAGATGAAATGCTGCAGGAAGCATCACCTGTTTCTATCTCTGTGAAGAAACTTCCCCTTTCAGTTGTACTGGATAAAATTTTCAGTAACCAACCATTGCAGTATACACTCATGGACAATACGGTTATAGTTAAACGTAAAAAAGAACTACTCGTTGCGAAGATACAGGCCACTCCTTCTCCACCGATAATTAAAGGGGTGATTCGTGATGCGAACGGCGTGCCGCTAGGTGGGGCCACCGTTACGGTGAAAGGAAGCACGAAAGTTACTCAGACAAATGCCCAGGGAGAGTTTACATTAGACGTGCCAGATAAGGCAGTCCTGGTGATTTCGTTTGTTGGTTTTGAACAGCAGGAAATCAGTGTTGGCGACAGGACCGATATTGCTATCCAATTAACTGCATCCACGTCTCAGCTAAAGGATATTGTAGTAGTTGGATATGGCACGCAAAAGCGAGCAAACGTTACCGGTGCGGTGGACCAGGTTAGTTCCGAGGCTTTGGAAAATCGCTCACTCCCAAATTTAAACGTGGGGCTTCAGGGCGTATTACCCAACCTGAATATCAAGCCCCTTGATGGTAAACCGAACCAGGCGCCTCGCTTTAATATCCGGGGTGCTACCTCCATCGGGCAGGGCGGTAATGCCCTGGTGCTAATAGATGGCGTAGAGGGTGATCCAAGTCTTATCAATCCAAATGATGTCGCCAGCGTTTCCGTTTTGAAAGATGCGTCGTCCGCAGCGATTTATGGAGCGAGAGGAGCTTTTGGTGTCGTGTTGATAACGACAAAAACTCCTGCGCGTGGCAGGACAAGTATCAACTATACTACAAATCAATCAATCAAAAAGCCAACCACAATGCCGGATTTTGCAAACGACGCATACACATTTGCGAAGATGTTTGCTGAATCAACGGTGGCATGGGAAAACACTTTCCCGCAAGCTGTGAACAAGACCCTGAAATTCTCACCGGCATATCTTGCCGAACTGGAAAGAAGGCAGGGAAAAGGATTGCCTGAAGTCGAAGTTGACCCGGTGACGGGTGAATATGTGTACTATGCAAGTACAGATTGGTTCAAGGAATTATATAAAGACAACACAAGGTCATCTGAGCACAATCTTACTATAGCCGGGAATAATGATAAAACAAGCTTCATGTTGACCGGACGATATTTTGGCCAGGAAGGATTGTTCCGTTACAATTCAGACGACTACCAGGTATTAAACTTTCGAGCAAAGGGATCGATACAGGTATACGAGTGGTTACGGTTTGATAATAATACAGATTATTCGAAAATGACTTATCACAATCCACTGAATGTTGGCGAAGGCGGTGGTATCTGGAGAAATATTGCCGATGAAGGACATCCGCTTGCTCCCATGTTCAATCCAGATGGAACCCTAACCGCTTCTGCAGCATATTCTGTAGGCGATTTTTGGTATGGTAAAAGTGGGTTCGACATGGAGAGAGGAATCCTGCGTAGTAGGTCTGGTCTAACTGCATCATTCTTCAATGACAAACTAAGATTGAAAAGTGATGTGACTTTTCAGTCAACCGAGAATAAAGAAACACGTAAACAGGTTCCGCTTCCTTACAGCTCAAAGCCCGGCGTGATCGCCTATCTCGGAAGCACCACAAATGATATCAGGGAGGTTAAGCAGAGAACAAATTATTTTGCTACAAACATTTATGCTGAGTATGAAAATACCTTTAATGATGCTCACTATGTGAAAGCTCTCGTCGGATATAACTATGAACAATCCACCTTCGAAGGAATATCTGCACAACGTAATGGACTGATCTTCGAAGATGCAAACAACATTAATCTCGCACTCGGACAGTCAATTCAAACCAGTGGTAACTGGGATGAATGGGCAATCCTTGGGGGATTCGGTCGATTGAATTATATCTATAAAGACAGGTATTTATTTGAAGTGAACGGCCGCTATGATGGTTCTTCTAAATTTCCTGAAGATCAGCGCTACGGATTTTTCCCTTCTTTTTCTGCAGGATGGCGCGTAGCAAAAGAAGCCTTTTGGAACGTTTCGCCTGAAATTATCTCGGATTTGAAAATCAGGGCATCTTACGGTTCCCTTGGAAACGGAAGCATTGGTTCTTATCAGTTCCAGGAGCAATTTAGCATCAATCAGCTGGGACTTATTTTAAATGGTATAAGGCCTCAATACACAACAAACCCTTCCGTGCTACCTGCCGGGTTAACATGGGAAACGTCTACCACTAAGAACCTTGGATTGGATTTCGCAATGATTTCAAATCGCCTGCATTTTTCGGGGGATGTATATGTGAGAGAAACCACGGACATGTTTACAAATGCGGTTACACCACCTGCTGTTTTCGGAGCAACTGCACCGCGTGGTAACTATGCTGATTTGGAAACAAAGGGATGGGAAGCTACTCTATCGTGGAATGATAATTTTTTTGTCGGTAAAAAACCTTTTAATTACGATATTAGGTTGACAATGGCTGATAACTCAGCGAAGATTACAAAATATAACAACCCTGAAAAAAGGTTAAGCGATTATTACGAAGGACAAACAATTGGCGAAATCTGGGGATATGTGACAGAAGGTTTTTTCACATCAGCAGATGATATTGCCAAACATGCCAACCAGAAATTATTTCTTTCCACTTCATCTGGTCAAACATTTCCCGGAGACATTAAATTAAAAGATCTTAATGGTGATGCCATTGTAGATCCAGGTACAAGCACTCTTAGCAATCCGGGTGACAGAATGATTATTGGAAACAGTACCCCACGATACATGTATGGAATCAACCTCAGCGCTGAGTGGAACAATATTTTCTTCTCTGCCTTCTTCCAGGGCGTAGGAAAACAGGATTGGTGGCCAAGTACAGAAGCAGGTGTGTTTTGGGGACAGTATAACAGGCCTTACAATAAGTTACCGAGATGGCATTTGGACAATCACTGGACACCTGATAATCCGAATGCTTACTTACCAAGATATGTGTCACGCCTCGCTAACAGGACCGGAGGAATTTTGCGTGAGGCGCAAACCGGATACTTACAGAACATTTCTTATATACGTTTGAAGAATGTACAACTGGGATATGGCTTGCCTAGTCGCCTTATTTCTAAGATCAGGGCAAACAGTCTTCGTGTCTATCTGTCGGCCGAAAATATTTGGACACATTCAAACTTGTATAAGCTAACCAAGGACCTTGATGTTGAAAATACTGGGGTTTCAGACCAGGTATTTTCACCTAATGGCAATGCAGGTGATGGATACAACTATCCATTGATGAAGGGAATAACATTAGGCTTATCCGTAACATTCTAATCTGACCAACTAATTATTAAATTATGAGTACGAAAAAAATATCTATACTGTTCTTTTGTTTTACCGCCGTTGCTATCGGTTGCAAAAAATTAGAGCAATTGCCACAGGCTACGGCTTCGAAAGATGCAGTATTCAGCAGTGAAAAAGGGCTTGAGCTATATTCCAATTCTTTCTATAGAATGTTGCCTTCAGCCAACAATGTGCACACAGCAGATGCCATGTCGGATTATGGTGCAAGAAGAGATGCGCCACGCTTCATCCGGCCGGGCGCGTATAGTCCGAACGTCACAGACAATACGTCTGCATCTGCTTATGATCTGGTTGCTTTGGGAATGACTCCTGACAATGACTGGAACTGGGGATGGCGCGCTTTGAGAAATGTCAATTATTTTATTGCGAACAACACCGATCCCCGTGTTACTGAAGACATCCGCAGGCATTACACCGGAGTAGCGCGTTTCTTCAGGGCATTCTTTTATTTCGAAAAAGTAAAGCGATATGGCGATGTACCCTGGGTTGGCAAACCGTTGGATGTTGATGACCCAGCCTTGTTCAGCGCACGTGACTCACGTACACTGGTCATGGATTCAGTGCTCGCTGATCTTAATTATGCCGCTGATAACATCAAAACAGTGAGCGACCCATCTCGTACAATGATCACAAAATGGGTTGCACAGGCATTAAAAGCGAGAATATGCTTGTTTGAAGGAACATTTAGAAAATATCACACAAACCTGAATCTTGTTAGCAGTGCGAACACATGGTTAACCGAAGCAGCAAACACTTCGCTAAAGATAATGAATGAGTCAGGATACAAATTATACGAAGGTGCGGGAGTCGCTCAATCTTACCGGAAAGTATTCACAAGCGCAGCCCCTGTTGGGGAGGAAGTAATGCTTGCTGCCGCCCAGGATGCAGCACTTAGCATCCTTCACGCAGCCAACTGGTATTATACCAGTGCCACAACCGGTGTGCGGTTCAATTTTATCAGAACCTTTATTAATACATATTTGAAAATTGATGGTACTCCATTTACGAATACGGCTGGTTACGAAACAATGGAGTTTAAAGACGAAGTAAAAAATCGTGACAGAAGGTTGGAGCAGACGATTCGTATGGGTGATTACAAAAGATTAAATGGAACTACCGTTGTGCCTGCACCGCCCGTATTTTCGTATACGTTTACAGGATATATGCCAATCAAGTGGAGCCTTGATGATGCATTGTACGATACCCGCGATCTAAATAATAATGCGGTCTCGATTTTCCGTTATGCCGAAGTGTTATTGAACTATGCGGAAGCCAAAGCCGAATTGGGAACGTTGACAGACGCCGATTGGGCAAAGACAATTGGCGCCCTGCGCAAGAGAGCAGGAATTACTGGGGGGTTAACTACCAAACCTGTAACAGTAGATCCCTACCTGCAATCAAAATACTTTCCAAATATTTCCGACCCGGTGATCCTTGAAGTGCGTCGCGAAAGAGGGATAGAACTCACCATGGAGGGATTGCGGTTTTACGATATCGTGCGTTGGAAAAGAGGACAATTGATGGAAATGGAATGGAATGGCATTTACGTTCCGGCATTGGATGTTCCGCTTGATTTGAATAGTGATGGAATTCTGGATGTGGCATTTTATAAAACCCTCCCTGCAAATAGACCTGCAGGTGTTACTTATATCAATGTTTCTGCTACAGTCAGTGGTACCCCCAATTCCCAGCGTTTGAAAAATGACAATTTTGGAGAGGTGACCTGGTTAAGCAATATTCAAAGAAAATGGGAGGACAAAAATTATCTCTATCCGATTCCTGAACAGGCAAAAACAACAAACGCAAAATTGGGGCAAAATCCTGGTTGGTAAGATCGTGATTGGTATTTTTATTTTGACTAAGCGCCGGATTTTTTCCGGCGCTTTTTTGGTAATCGAAGTATAGTTCAGCTTTGAACTCTTTTCGGTGGAAGCTATAATAAAAGCGTGGTTACAAAATCAATCCCATGAGGTATTCATCAAAGTACCTGTTTTCAGGCAAACGTTTGTAGCTATTCCTTATTCGGCCTTCAATCACAAACCCAATCTTTTCATATAGTTTTATGGCAGGCTTGTTTTCGGTGTCAACCGTCAATTCAATTCTTGTTTTTCCCTCATTTGCAACTAATTGCACAATGTAACTTAAGATTTCGGTTCCGATGCCCCTGCCCTTCATTGAAGTATCAACTACGAACCCCCCGAGGTAGATCGTGTGCGCCTGCCTGTCTTTTTTTGGAATCAAACGGAATGTACCGATCACTTTGCCCGCCATTTCTACGACAAAAAGGGTGGCTGTTGGCAGCAACTCAATGTATAAGCTCTTGAAGCTTTCCCTATCCATCGGATCATACGTAAGAGAAGGGTTCGCAACATCATCCATATATAAATCAAACACTGCGTCAACGTCCTGCTGTGACGCCAGTCGAATGTTTAAATTCCCTCCATGTAGTAAGTCACTCATCTGGTAGTTTAAAGATTTGCCACCAATTTCACGAATTATTACGAAGATTTCCGCAAAGGATATGTATTCTGGGGCGATTTAAATTGTATCGGAAATCATTTGAAGTGAATGTAATCGAATTTTTAAACCGTCCAGGAATCAGGCAGGCTCTCGCTTTTCAATTTATTTCTTGTCGTTGCCAGAATCCTTTGCAGCTAATCTCGATCCGGTTCTATGACACATAGTTGAGGGCTATAAGGGCCAAGAAGAAGGCACAAGGGAACAAAGTAAAAGCCTTATCCAGATCAGCTTTGTATTGGGGAAGTAAGAAATATCAATGGTGGGATTACCTGGCAGATTGAACAATAAATTCGATGGAAAAAGCCTGCCCAAAAAACAAATAACATTGCCACTGCCCCCCGTGGTAAACGCCTTTTCACACAAATCCATGCAGAACTTCCTATCGTATCAGAATAAAGGTGCCTTTATCGGTTACGATCTTTCCGTTAATATCTTTTCCTTGCGCCACCCATACAAATGCGCCGCCATTCTGCAAATTACCCTTGATTGTTCCGTCCCAGCCTTCATTTAGTCGCCCGGTTTCGTATACCAGTTCCCCCCAACGGTTATAAATCCTGAAATATATAAGATCTATATATCCCATCACCTTAACGAGAAGCCGATCGTTCTTCCCGTCTCCATTCGGAGTAAATGCAGAAGGGATCGCGAAATAAGATTTATCAACTACTTTGATATTTATTGGTACCAACGGGCTTGAACAACTGCCGCTGATTCTTTTTATATAGAAAATCGTATCAGTATGTATTTTAGGAACTACGAAATTTCCGTTATTGCTTTTTTGTATCATAGACGACCCCATTGCATCAATATATATCTCATAGAGACCCGGGGCGGAATTTTTCACATTCAATGCGGCGTTAGAATACCTTGGAATGACAATATTATCATACAAAGGTGCTGCAATCAAATTATTATTATTATTCAGAATGAACGGTGTCGATTGTATTGCACAAACTCCGCCATCGGAAACTTTCATAATATAGGTTCCAGCACCCGCTTTCTGAAGGCTGAGAGTATTGCCGACCACATTAGTGTTTTGGTCGTACCAGGTATATGTGGTTGGCCCAACAAGACCGTTTACCCGTAAGGAGGAAATCGATCCCTGATGCAGGTTACATTCATCATTTTTTATTATTACTTGCGAATAATCAAACGTCGGAACAGGATAACTACTGATACGCTTGGAAAATATCATTTTCTCGCAGCCATTGTAATCTTTTGCGAAAAGCTGATACGATCCGCCGCCCAAGTTTTGAAGGGACGCGCCATTAAAATTTTGACCTGAAATGCTGTCAACCCAACGAAACGTATACAGATTAAAATCGTTATTAAAGGAATTGATTTTGATAAACCCATTATTCTGCCCGCACAGAGCATTTCCTGAAATAAAATTTGTTACTTCTATGGGAATGAATGTTGATAGGGGAACTGCAATCACCGGAGATGTTTTAGTGCATCCATACTGGTTGGTAACTGTCAATTGATAATTGCCCGGAGATAGATTAAATACATCCGGCGTATTACCAACCACTGTATTATTTGCTGTATTCTTCCATTCATATCTATCACCGCCGGCTACATGTAGTTGCTGAATGCTTCCCGAAGCGCCTGAGCATTTACTTGATGTAACCTGTTTATAAGCGGTATCAATTAAAATAACGCCGATGTCGGGAATTGTATAAAAAGAAGTGACAATAGTATCGCACCCGCTTACATCTTTAAATTTCAGCCGGTATTTTCCAGGTAAAACATTTAAAAGATCATAATTGTTGCCTACCGGTTTATTCAACGAATCCAGCCATTGAACATAAGGAGTACCTGTTGCATTTAAAGGTGTAACACCAGTGATACTGCCCTTATTGGTACCACAGATTGATTGATTTATCTGGATGTTATTTGTGTTAAGTGACGGTCCCACCTGATTTTGTACAATAAAGGGTCCGTATATTTTATTGCAGGAAGTATCGTATGTGACCCACGCTTTTAAATAATATGTTCCCGGTGGCAACTTATTTGCAAAATAATTTGTTCCGACCGAATCATTATTTACATTGAGCCATTTAAATGACAGGCTTGCTGAAGAAGGAGTATAAATAATCCCATTATTTTGACCACAGGAGGCATGAGTAATATTAGTAGATATAGTTGAGGGAGGCATTACATCATACAGTGCGAAATTTGCGCTCCACGGGCACCCATTGTCACCATTAGAAACGGTCAGGACATAACTCCCTTCGGGCACATTTACGAGGTTTGTATCTCTGCTCACTATCTGTCCCGTGGAACTGTTCATCCATTTGATATGAGTACCCTCTTTAATCACGATACCGGTTATAGAGCCATTACTCCGTCCGCAAGTAGGATTTTTTCTTGCGACATTCAGATGATTGACTTTCGGTTCCGAAAAAGCTGAAGTAGAGCTGTCTTCTGTGGTAGCGGTAGCAACGATATTAGGCATAGAGGGCGTATAAGGAAAACTCCAGTCACCTGATGCATTTGAATAAGTAGTTGTCAGATATTTCCTCTTAATGCACCCGAGAATGCATTCATTTGAATACAGTTGAATCTTGGCATTCACATCAGATTTCCCGGTGATCAGGCCCAAATCGTAGGAAACGATCTTTATAAAGGGATCGCCAGGCTGCGGATTAATAACGCTGATCGATCCAAATTGATTTTTGATTATATGTACACCTCGCGTCTGGGTATAGATAGTAGCGGGTATAATGTTTTCTTCTGAAGGGGTATTCCCCCCAATAATTACTTTTTTGCAAAGTTGAATTCCGACATCATTATTAGAACCTTTACAAACCGTACCCGTTATATCAGTTGAAATTTTATTGCCTTTAATAATGGCAGTGTGAAATAACTGGGTCAGGCCGATGCCGCCCGGCCATCCTCCGGAAAGAATATTATCCAGAATATAAGTTTTTGTGGTTGATGTGTCATCGGTTGTGTTGCCCCAAAGCATAATACTGCCACCTTCATTATAATATCGGGACCCATCCCAATTCAGATTAAATTTGTTGTTCTGGATTTTGACAAAAAAATTCGAATTGCTAATCCCGGTCTGACTTACCCGGACACCGGCCCCCACAAATACGTTGCCTTCTGCCAGGCTCGCGCCACCTATGACAATGTCAGCTGCCCGAATCAAATCGATGGAGCCTCTTAGCACGGGAAAATTCAAACTGTTTAATCCAAACACATTACTCTGAATGGTAACATATCGAACAGAATCGGAATAATAATTCCAGTAGTTGTTGGTAATTCCTGAACGTACTGCAGAGAACAGGTTGCCTTTGCCAGGTGCACCCACGGTTACATGGAAACTATTGCGTAATACGACTGCATAGTTACCTCCGCCGCCGACGTCAGGATTATCAAAGAACTTGAAACACAATCCGTAAATATTGACATCGGATGCGTTTTGAATAAAAATAAAATTAAAAGGCAGCGATGTAAAATGATCCAGGTAGAGTGTGATCTTCGCTGTACTGATTCCAAGAACTGATCCTGGTTGTGTACTCCCATCTATAGTGATTCTCGAACTTAGAAAAGGTAATTCAGATTGAAGATTGATGGTTCTTCCTGCTTCGGTAATATCAGGGATATTGAAAATAATATTATCTGCAACACTGGTGCCGTTCATATTCGCCAGCTTAATCGCTTCCCTGAGCGTTCCGGGTCCACTATCTGCATTGGAAGTAACAATAAACGTATCCGCCATCGCAGAGTGATAAAAAAACATCGCGAGAAGAAAAATGGGTACTTTCCTGATCATAAGAGGTTAACGCTCCAAAATATAAAAAAAAAAGAGTCTTTTTGTATAACAACAATCTCAAGAAGATATTTTAAGTGTTTACACTCAGAACTTTCGGACGAGTGTAACGGCCACGATCATCCGTTCAGTTATTTCGCAAGGATTCTATAGCGGCTAACTTCCGCTATAATTATTTTGAAGTGAATGCAATCGAATTTTTGAATCGCCCCAGGGAGCAGGCAGACCTCCGCTTTCCAATCAGTTCGCTTCACGGCCAGAATCCTTCGCTGCTAATTCTGAGCCGGTTCCTGATGTGCTGTAGCCAGTTTTAAATGTAAAATGCTTTTGGGTGAGGTAGCTAAAAGTAACGATGATCACAGTCGTCAATATTTTGGAAACAGTTGGATAAATCTGAAACTGTTCTACAAACAATTTGATGAAAAAGTAATTCAGAAAGAGGCAGGCAATCACCAACAAAAAGTAACGTAGTAATTGATGGAAGCCCGTTAATACAGACCCAGGAAAAACGACATAACGGTTCAGGTAGAAGCCACTTGGAAAACTTACTGTGAAAGCTATGAGAAAAGCGGCAATGTGAGGACTGATCGCTCCTAGCGGCGTATAGAGAACTTGCTTTTCAAGGACGAAATTATAGGAGATAAAATAAATGAAGATATCGAGCATCATGTTCCCTGTGCCGCACGCCGCATACCTGAAGGTCTGGTATGGCATTAGCCTGCGGAAAGGAGGATATAAAACGTCCAGAATTGCTATGATCAGGTCCTTTATCATGTAATGGTCAAAATGGTCGCAAAAATAAAGGAATTAGCTGGCCGGAACTAACCTGGGGCCGAGACAACGGATTTTTAACAACAAAATCAAAACTACATTGGTCAGCCGCTCATTGCAAAAGCCAACGGGGCATTTGACTTTAATCAACAAAACAATAGGACTGAACGGTAAATGCACAAAATCGCGCAAATTTGAACTTATTAACCCTCAACTCCCAAAAGGCTGTTCATAATATGAGCAGCCTTTTGATTAACACAAAGGGCAGGCATCAAAACTATTGCTTTACTCAGTAATAGCACTAATTGGAGCTAATGTGCGCGAAGGGCCTTTTCGATTTCTCTCTATTAGCGAAAATTAGTTCCCCTTAGCGTTATTCGTGTCCCAAAAATTTGTTTTAGATGCGAAACATTCGTGTGTTATTTTTGCGGCCTTAACGGAAGACTATGCGGATTGTTTCCAGGATTCAGGAGGCTGTTTCAAACGAGATAAAGAATTTATACCAGGTTGATCTGCAACCAGCGGATATACAGGTGAGTGAAACCAAGCCTGATTTTGAAGGCGACTATACAGTGGTCTTATTCGCTCTTACCAAACCATTAAAAAAAGCACCGGATAAGATCGGCAATGAACTCGGCGAGAAACTAATTACAACCAATCCTCAGCTATTTGTTTCATTCAATGTTATCAAGGGTTTTTTGAATCTTTCAATCAGTGATCGTTACTGGACTGATTTCCTCTATAGTAATCACACCTCAGAATCGTTTGGGTTTAGGAAGCGTTCAGAAAAAAGAATAATGGTTGAATATTCTTCCCCCAATACCAACAAGCCTTTACACCTCGGTCATCTGCGTAATAATTTCCTGGGATGGAGCATCGCCGAGATCTTTTCTGCAAACGGTTATGAGACTATCAAAACTTGCATAGTAAATGATCGTGGTATACATATTTGCAAATCAATGCTCGCCTGGAAAAAATTCGGCAACGGCGAGACTCCTCAATCTACCGGCATCAAGGGCGATCATTTTGTGGGTGATTTCTATGTGGCTTTTGAAAATGAACTGCGTAAACAATCCGAGCCGATTTTTGAAAACGTAATGAAAGGAGACTTGAGCCTCTGTAACCCGGACGATCAGAAAAAAATTGAATTGTTCGTTGATAAGTTGAATCACAATAAGGGTAACGATGAAAAAAACGAGGAGCTGGTCGATGAAATAAAGGAACTGGTTCGTAACAACACGCCCATCATGCAGGAAGTCAGGGATATGCTATTGCGGTGGGAACAGGGAGATGAAGAAACTATCTCCTTATGGAAAACTATGAATGGTTGGGTGTATGAAGGATTCGACACAACTTATAAAAGAATTGGAAGTGATTTCAACAAAATCTATTACGAAAGCGAAACTTACTTACTCGGAAAAGGGTTTGTAGAAGAGGGATTATCAAAAGGTGTTTTTACGCGCCGCGATGATGGAAGCGTGTGGATAGATCTTACCAATGAAGGACTGGATGAAAAGTTATTGTTACGAAAGGATGGCACATCGGTTTATATAACGCAAGACCTTGGCCTTGCAAATCAGAAATATGACGATTACAAAATGGATCAAAGCATCTATGTGATCGGTGATGAACAGAATTATCATATGAAGGTGCTGAAGCTGATTTGTCAGAAACTTGAGATTCCGAATGCAGACAATATTTATCATCTCTCGTATGGTATGGTTGAATTGCCGGGTGGACGAATGAAGAGCCGCGAAGGCACCGTTGTTGATGCGGACGATATCGTGTCGGAGATGGAATCAATCGCGGCACAACATACACAGGAGTTGGGAAAGGTGAAAGATTTTACCGAAGATGAACTGAAACAATTGTATTATACGCTGGGGGTGGGCGCCCTTAAATTTTTCCTGCTCCGTGTTGATCCGAAAAAACGAATGATCTTTAATCCTGAAGAATCAATCGAATTTCACGGGTTTACAGGACCGTTCATTCAATATACCCACGCACGTACAAAATCTATATTAAGAAAGGAACAGCCCATCGGGAGTCCACTAAACGGAATTCTTTTACCTCTTGAGAAAAACGTGATCATAGAACTAGAGAAATACCCCGATATTATCGAGAAGGCTGCAAAAGAAATGAACCCCTCAGAAGTTGCGGGTTATATCTACGGATTAGCGCAGACCTTCAACACTTTCGTTACAGAACTTCGAATACTGACCGCTGAGACAGATGAAAAAAAAGAATTGCGCCTACAATTGTCTCAAATGGCGGTGAATATTATTAAGTCTGGGATGGGATTGCTGGGGATCGGTGTTCCCGAGAGAATGTAGGAAACTACGAAGTAAGAAAATATTCGCGCAAAGGCGCAAAGACGCGGGGTACCGGCCTTGCGTCTTTGCGCGAAGCAATTTTTATCACAAAAAAAAATCCCGCCTACAAGGCGGGGATTTATAAAATCAAAAACAAAACTTCGTGCTTCAAACTTCATACTCTCACATCGTCCATGCCGTATGCTCACAATCCGATTCCCATATCCTGCTTCTGCCTCAAAGAATTTAGTGAAGGATCCATTTCAATAGCTTTGTCGCAGAGTTGCTGGCCTTTTTGTTTCTCACCTTTTTTCTGATATGAAAGACCGATCATGTATAACACGTTTGCATTTGTCTTATCCAATCCCAGGGCAATATCCCACATGTCAATTGCTTCCTGGTATCTCTTAGCCTTGAAATAAGCTTGCGCTACCTGGTATATGAGTTCCTGGTCTGTTGGTTTCTTTTTGAGCACTTCTTTCAAAACCTCAATTCCTTTTTCGTATTCTTTTAGGTTGATGTAAGCGTTGCCAAGATTTTCCAGGTAATCATTGCTCTTCTTATACCCTTTAGCACCGGCAAGTTCAAGATATGCCAATGATTTTTTGTAATCTGGTATAGCATAGAAAACCAGACCTGCTTCATAGATCCAATTGGCTTTCGAAGAATCCAGCGCGATCGCCTTTTCAAAAAATCCTGCGGATAGTTTATAATTGCTCATGTCGAGATAGGACCGACCGATGATATAGGGTATCTCAGCACGGGTGGGTTCTTCCCTTGCGGCAGTTTGCAGATGCTTTACTGCTTCACCATAGTTTTCCTGTTCGTAATAACTTTTGCCGATAATAAAACTTATGGGCTTGTTCGGCTGCAGGCGCTGTGATTTCTCGGCATATTTAATCGCGTCGTCCCACTTGCGGAGATTAAAAGAAAGCGTGGCGAGGTTTTCTGTAACTATAGGATCGCTTGCCTTTAATTGATCAGCGCGCAGGTATTTTTCCCTTGCTTCCCCATAGCGGTTTTGGGCAACATATGCATTTGCCAGTGCTGCGATGATGTCGAAATTATCCGGCGATTGCTGGTAGGCCCTTACGAAGTTCTTCTCTGCTTCACGGAACTTGCGGGCATTTCTCTCTTCGATGCCTTTTTGAAAGAAGTAAGCCGTGCTATCAAGGTTTTGAGCGTAGCCAAGAGTTAAGCCGAACGACAAAACCACTACCACAAGGAGGCTTTTGCACATAGAATAAGATTAGGATGAAAAGTAGTTAGTCAACTGAAACATCCAAAATCATTCCAGTTTACCGAAGAACTACAGCGGCTAACGGTGGTAAATGAACATTTATTTCATACATCATTTCTTTTTTATCCACAAGCGTGGTCTGGATGTCGGGATTGAATACATCTCCGGTTCCCCAGTACTTTTTGTCATCACTATTAAAGATTTCCTTCCATATGGGTTTCCCAATAGTATATACCTTCCAATCTCTTCTGACCACTGGTGTGCAGTTTAGAATGATCAGAACATCCTCTTCGGGATTCTTGCCCTTTCTCTTGTATACAATGACGCTTTCCGCACGGTGATTAAGATCGATCCATTCAAAACCTTCAATCGAAAATTGCTTTTCATACAGCGCCGGTTGCTCACGCAACAAAAAATTCAGGTCCCTGACACAATCTTTCAGGAGCTTATGAGAATCGTATTGTAGAAGTTCCCACTGCAACTCACTTTTATAATTCCACTCATTGGTTGCGCCGAACTCGTTTCCCATAAAAAGCAACTTTCCTCCGGGATGTGTGAACATATAGGAATACAGCAGACGAAGATTCGCGAATTTTTGCCAGTCGTCGCCCGGCATTTTGTACAGCATCGGGCTTTTCCCATGCACTACTTCATCATGACTTAAGGGCAACATGAAATTTTCGTCGTAGTAATAGATCATGCTAAACGTGAACTTGTTTTGATGATGCTGGCGATGTAACGGATCGAACTTGAAGAAATCGAGTGTATCATGCATCCATCCCATCATCCATTTCATTCCAAATCCGAGCCCACCGGTAAACGTTGGCTTGCTAATGCCGGGCCAATCTGTAGCCTCTTCGGCGATCGTTTGTACATCAGGAAAATCCCTGAAGATTGTTTCATTGAAATCTTTTATTAAGGCGATCGCTTCCAGGTTGCCGTCGCCACCATGCTCATTCGGTTCCCATTGGCCATGCGTTCTTGAATAATTTAATTTCAACATCGAACTCACTGCATCAACCCGAACACCATCAATATGAAATTTATCGAACCAAAAACGAGCGCTGCTTATCAAAAATGATTTGACCTCTCCTCTTTTGTAGTTGAAAATATAGCTGTTCCAGTCGGGATGAAATCCTTTACGCATATCGGCATATTCATAAGTATGAGTTCCATCAAACATGAATAAACCATGCGCATCATATGGATAATGTGAGGGCACCCAGTCAAGAATAACCCCAATACCTTCCTGGTGGAAAGCATCCACGAGTTCCATGAATTGCTGCGGGTGTCCAAACCTCGATGTAGGTGCAAAATAGCCAGCCCCCTGGTAGCCCCAGCTTCCGTCAAAGGGATGTTCCATTACCGGCATCATTTCAATATGCGTGTAACCCATTTCCCTGATGTAAGGAACCAATTGCGCCTGCATTTGTCCATAGGTGTTATACGATTCCTCATCGTATTTATCCGGTCTCATCCAGCTGGCCAGATGGATCTCATATACGCTCCAAGGCGCATCCAGGGAATTGTGTTTCGCTCTTGTATTCATCCAGTCCCTGTCTTTCCATTCATAGTCGAGATCCCAGGTAATTGAGGCGGTAGCAGGCCGTTTTTCCCAAAAATTAGCATAAGGATCGCCTTTATCCAGTTTCTTGCCCTGATAACCATGAATATGATACTTGTAAGATTCGCCCTTGGGAATATCCGGGATAAAACCCTCCCAAATACCGGAACTTTCCAGCCGAACAAATAACGGATGAGTAGTTTTGTCCCAATCATTAAAATTCCCGATCACAGAAATATAAGTAGCATTAGGCGCCCACACTGCGAAGTAATAGCCGCGTTTGCCAAGGACTTCCCGCTCATGCGCACCAAACAATTCGTACAGCCGATAGTGAGTGCCCCTTTGAAAATTGTCGATATCTTCTTGTGAAAACAACGAATAATTCCATACAGGTCTGGTGCTATCAACGAAATGGACCTCCTCGTACTTCTCTTGCCTTTCATCCTGTTTGAGACGATTCCTGTTGTTCATCTTTATAAATTTATGCTATCAGATTATGGATTTTTGCAGATTATGGATTTTTGCCAAACATGCTTCCTTATCCCCCGGAACATTAATTTGTTTAACTTAAAATTAAGGCTTCAAAAAAACGTTCCTAGATTGATTGGTTGAATTTCGGGAAACCTTAACCACCTTTACTAATCGTCATGAGAAAATACCCCCTGATTTTCCTGGTGCTACTGACTTGTTACTCATTTTGTCTTTCGCAAACAGTCTCCATTAAAGGTACAGTAATAGATACCACGGAAAACAGAAACATGGGTAATTCTGTCGTTTCTTTAATCCGGAAATCGGATTCAGTGCTGGTTAGTTTTAGTCGTACAGATTCTAAGGGTGAGTTTAAAATGGATAAAGTAAAAAATGGCGACTACATCTTACTGATCACGTATCCAAAATTTGCTGATTATGTAGATATTCTAAAAGTCGGAGAAACCCCTGACCTGGATGTCGGTAAAATAATTCTCACCCCTAAAAGTCAGTTATTAAAAGAGGTGGTTGTACGCCAGCGAATGGGAGCGATCCGGATGAAAGGCGACACGTTATCGTTTCTTGCAGACAGCTTCGCGGTTCGAGAAGGGGCTAGTGTTGAAGATCTGCTTAAGAAATTGCCCGGACTACAGGTAAATAAAAATGGGGAGATAACTGCACAGGGCGAGAGAGTGCAAAAAGTCCTGGTGGACGGCGAGGAGTTTTTTAGTGATGATCCTGCTGTTGTAACTCAGAACTTAAGGGCGGATGCTGTCAAAGAAGTCCAGGTGTTTGATAAGAAAAGTGACCAGGCGGCGTTTACCGGCATTGATGATGGTGAAAAAACAAAAACCATCAACCTTAAGTTGAAAGATGATAAAAAGAGAGGAATGTTTGGGAAGGCCTCAATCGGTGGTGGCATGCCCGAAAGTTTTGAAGGAGAAGGAATGGTCAATTCATTTAAAGGAAAAAGGAAGATTGCTGCTTTTGGCATAATGTCTAACACCGGCCGTGTTGGATTGAATTGGCAGGACGCCGAGAAATACGGTGGAGGAAACAATTTCGACTACAACGAAGAAGAAGGATATTTCTTTTCGTCTTCACAAGGTGATGATGAATTTGGTGACAATTGGGGTGGCACTTTTGGCGGGCAGGGATTACCGACAGCCTGGACGGGCGGTGCCCATTTCTCGAATAAGTGGGCAGAAGATAAATTTCATATCAACGGCAATTACAGGTTCAACAAGCAAAACCTTTTTGGAAAAAGCTCCACTACCACTCAGTATATTTTACCTGGCCAGGAGTATATTAATTACCAGGACCAGGATATCTACAAACAAAACCAGCGTCATGGATTGAATGGATTCTATGAGATCAAATTGGATTCGTTGTCTACCTTGAAAATCTCAGTCAACGGAGCAACAACAGACTCGCGAAATAATTCCCGGTTCCATAGCGAAGCATTTAACGTTGCCGGTGATACATTGAATACAAGTAACAGGCGCCTGGTCTCCTTTAGCGACAGGAACCAATTCAACAGTTCAGCAATCTGGCGTAAAAAATTTAAGAAGAAGGGCAGGACCATATCATGGAGCTTCGACCAGAATTACAACAATATTGAAAGCGACGGAATCGTTCAATCAAAAAATGAGTTTTATGTCGCGGGTCTTCTGGACAGTACTGATATTATTGATCAACAAAAACTCAATAAGAGCAAAACATCTGCCGTCACTACACGTATCGCTTACACCGAACCTTTATCCAAATCAGCATTCCTCGAAGTGAATTATAGCTACAGGCTGAACAACAGTGAGGCATTGCGTAGTTCATTCGATAAATCAACGAGCGGTAAGTATGAGGATTTGAATCCGCTATTCAGTAATGATTTCGATTTCCGCATTAAAACAAATAGTGGCGGACTCAATTTCAGGGTTAATAAAAGCAAGTACAATTATTCTGTCGGAGGAAATATTTCACGTGCGCAGTTCAGGCAGCAAGACCTTGTAAGGGATACTCTATCATCTTATTCTTTCACGAACTTCTTCCCGCGGGCGAATTTCAGGTATAATTTCGGCCCGCAAAAAAGATTAGGGATGAATTACAACGGCAATACCCGTCAACCTTCCCTGGAGCAACTGCAGCCTGTTGGCGAAAACACAGATCCACTCAATATTATGGTAGGTAATCCTGATCTTAAACAGGAATTCAGGCATTCCATCAGCATCAACTATAACGACTACAAGGTACTTACAAGCCGCAACATGTATATGAGTGTGAATTATGCATTTATCGACAACGCAATTAGTAGCGATGTTAGAGTAGATAGTTCTGGAAAACGTTTAACACGATATGTGAATGTAAACGGAAACTTCTTGCTAAACGGTTATGCGGGCTACTGGAAGCAAATAAAAAAATGGAATTTGAATCTTGGAATTAATGCGAACGTTAATCTAAGTCACAATACGAACTTTGTAAATACTCTTGAGAACGTCAACAATAACAGAAGTGGTTCAATTGGTCTAAATATTAATCATGACAAAGAGGAGAAATACTCCTTCTCATTGAATCCACGCTTCGGTTACACTACAAGCCGATCTTCGATCAGCACGGTTATCACAAGATACTGGACCAGCGATAACGAAATAGAAGCAACGATTGAACTGCCACGGAATTTTCAATTCAATACGAGTGCAGAGATCAGCCTGCGTGAAAAAACTGCAGTCTTTGGTGATGATAACAATTTCACCAAGTGGAATGCATGGTTAGCGAAAAAATTTTGGAAAAGCAATTCAGGTGAGCTCAGGTTTTCCATTTTCGATATATTGGATCAAAACATTGGGTTAAGAAGAACAGCAAACAGTAATTTTATTACAGAAAACAGGTACGACACCTTTCGACGTTACTGGCTTCTGAGTTTTACGTGGAACTTTACAAAAAACCCGGCCGTTACAACACCGGGTACAACCAAATAAAATGAATCACATGTTCCGAAAACTCCTCTTTTTGTTTTTGTCGGCCTTACCGATTTTAACCTTTGCACAAACGCAGTTTTTGGTGAAAGGAAAGATTGAATTTGAAAGAAAGATCAATGTACATAAGCAACTCGACCCCAGTGCGGATAACAGTGACTGGTACAAGGATTTCGTTTTGAAGCAGCCCAAATTTTATACAAGCTATTTTAATTTGCAATTTAATGGCAACAAAACAATTTATAAGCCGGGAAGGGAATCAGAGCCCTTCCGTAACTGGTGGCTGATTGGTCCTTCAAAAGAGAACGTTGTGG
>DAINQQ010000056.1:9597-27541 GCA_036742645.1 Flavitalea sp. | reverse complement strand
AATGGGAAAAAAGAAATTGTGCAACTTCGCTGGTGGTAGAATGATGTACGAGTTTGCAGGTACGTATAAATTAATAACAATGAAAGCGAATACACCTGTCGTACAAAATGTCGATGAATACATTACCTTACCTTGTTTCCTAAAAACACTCAGAAATTATTAAAGCAGCTTCGTACAACAATACGGAAAGCTGCTCCGCAAGCGGAAGAGGCGATCAGTTACCAGATGCCTGCGTACAATTTATATGGCAAGGTGGTTTATTTTGCTGCCTATGAGAAACATATCGGGTTTTATCCAATGCCATCAGCGATAGAAAACTTCAAAAAGGAACTTGCAGGCTATAATACTTCCAAAGGAACTGTTCAATTCCCCCTTGATAAACCGCTGCCATTCTCGCTGATTGCCAAAATCACCGCCTTCAGAGTAAAAGAAAATCTCCAAAAAGCAGACATAAAAGGGAAACTGAAGTCAAAAGCAAAAAAATCAAAATAACAACACAAACCTCCGTGTCCTTCTGTGTATATCCTCTGTGCCGCTCTGTGGTTTTTTTTGAACTACAAGCGAACAAAGAGACTAGTCACAGAGCGACACAGAGGAGTTTTCACCAGGAACTATTCTTCTGTAATTTGTTTGAGCTTCTTCAGCGCGTTGGGCCACCCATCGTTGAACATTTTTTCCCAGTCGGGATTGGTAATGATTTCAACCTTAACTTCTGTCTTACCATCCTTTTCAGTGAACGTATACGTTTCAGTGGTACCCACCCAGCCTTTGGCTACATCACTGGTACTATCGTGTGAGCCATCTTTTAAAATGACAGCAATATGTTCGGCCGCGATCACTTGGTGAGGACTCACTTCCGTCAGACGGGCAAGCGTTCCTTCACCGGAGGAAGAAACGAACTTTATATCCTCGCCTTGTCTCCATTGGCCAACATAGTGAGAATCCGGCCAACTTACCTGCACCCATTTTTTGTAAGACTCTGGTGCCAGCATTGTATCCCAAACTTTTTTGGCACTTGCGTTGATATTAATTTTAAATTCCAGCTTTTTCATTTTTGTGTTTTTTGATTGAACAATTAAAACACAAAGATGCAACTCGTGTTCATCTGGAATGAGGGGTGAGAACGACTATTTACGAGGGTGTTTGCGAATGCTCGGGTATTTACTTTAAATAGACAGATCCGGGCGGAATTTTGTCAGCCGCTGAAAAAGCCTTCATATAAGCGCTCCGATAAGTATCTGCCTCCTTTTGTTTTCCCTGCGCTTTAAGGCTTTCGCTCAAACCCAGTAAAGACCATCCATTGCCGGGATTCCATTCAAGATCCGTTCGGTAGACTTGTTCTGCTTCTTTAGGCCTGTTTAATTTTAACATGTACGCTCCCAGGAATTGACGGGCCGGTATCAGCCAGTCGCGCGGTTCGACATAAATCAAACTCTCCTCCATTTGAATCGCTCGGTTCAGCGCACTAAACGCATCGGTATACTTTTTTTCCTGGAAAAGAATAGATCCATTCAAAATATTTTCGGCGATGTACGCACCCTGTGACGGCGAATTAAACGGAGTGTCTATTTTGTTTAAAATATCGTCCTTTGATTTTTTTTGTAACTCCGCTAAATGCTTTTTTGCTGCTGCTATTTCGTTCGTATTCACATATGCCAGGCCTTTAGCAAAATCATGCAGCAGGCTGGCGTAAGTCCAGCGCGTATCAGGAAGGTCGCGATCACTGATGATCTCTTTCCATTTGCCCATCCGCACCCACGCCATCACTGGCATCATGTACAGGTATTGTTGATAAGTGTTTTCGTAAGAAGGCGAAACGCTTTTCCTCAACCTGAATGCGAGTGGCATTCCCTTCGTGTACATCGCGCCACTCAAAGCACAGTAGCTCTGAACAGCGAAGTAATGGGGTACATGGCGGCTTAGTGAGAGGGTTGTAATGGTATTAAGAATAGAATCATAATGAACTAAGTCCTGGTCCGCTTTTTCGTTGACTTCTACGCCTTTTTCATATGAGCCATTTCTCTCATAAACATGGCTCGACATATGTACCATATGTGCTACTCCCGGTAATTGGTCTTTTAAAACATCAGCACTTTGAAGAGCCCGTTCGGGGGTACGAGATGCTTCAGTAACATGAATGTAGTAATGAAGTGCTCCCGGATGGTGTGCATCCATTTCCAAAATCTTTTCGCATAGGCGTACGAGTTCCAGTGTCCATGGTTTTGCCATGCCATCATTGTTCCAGAAATTCCACGGATGCTCAAGCATTACAGCGTCTACGTACAAAGCTATTATATCGTGATCAGTCGGATATTCTCCAACAAGCTCATGCATCTTTTTTGAATATGCTGCATTTAGGCTTTTTCTTTCCTTGTCGGTGAGATCTGTAGAATAGCGGCTGTTCATTGCATCTATTAGTTCTTTCTCCTTGCGGGATGCGCCGCTTCTACGCGAATTCATTTTTTCAATTACACCGGGAATATCATTTGCCATCACGTATCGATGTGCGAAATTGTAGGCAGGCCCTCTTGCCAGAGCCTGTCCCCAATAAGCCATCGCAGATTCCGGGTCAAATCGCGCGGCTTCTTTGAAGGAAGCATTAGCTTCCCGCGAATGATAGCTATAATACATGTTCAGACCCTGGTCAAAATAAAACTGCGCGCTATCCACTTTCGTTGAAATTGAATAATGATGTTTTCCCCAACCAGGGAGGGCTATAATGAATCTACCGTCCCCGGGTGAATCATCTCCATCAAAGCCGGGCGCACATCCAAGAACATCGTTGCTAGTAACACTATTTAAGGACAATTGATTCCTGGAAGAATAATCCGTAAAAAGTGTGAGTAAAAGAAAAGGAAGCACAACGAATAGCAACGAACTTCTCATGATGAAAGGATGTTGTGTGAAAATTGAAACGATTTGCTGATTTTCCCGAGGCTGATATCCTAAAGGTGATTAAGTGAGCTTAACCGTTCCTTCTCTGATATTCAATCCTTATACAAATTAAGATATTTTGCATGAAGAAGAAGAGTATCGAAAATCCAAGGGAACAAATCTCATTACATTTTGTTTGGCCATCCCGTGGGGGATGAAATATCGGTAGAAAGCACGCCACAATTGAACAATCCTGAAAGGATTGAATATTGGTTGATCAAATTGATTGTTCGTATTCTCTTGGCGCCACGATTGGACAATGCCGTAGGTATTGAATATCGGTTGATTCAATTCCTGGCGAAACAACGAGTACTGTAAATTTTATTAGAAAAAGAGAAAAGGAACACCCGTAGGATAAAGAAAACTTATCTTAACCAGATGATTAAAAAAGCAAAGATTCTAAAAACTGAAATTCTTTCCGATAACTGGTATATTCTTAAGAAGCTGACATACGAATATCAAAAAAGCGATGGCAGTATTCAAACGCAGACACGCGAAGCGTATGATCGGGGTAATGGAGCTACTATCCTTCTTTATAATAGAGAACAAAAAACGGTTATCCTGACAAGACAATTTCGTCTGCCGACTTTTATCAATGGAAACAGTACAGGGATGCTTATAGAAGCATGTGCCGGACTGTTAGATAAGGATGATCCTGAAGATTGCATTAGAAGAGAAACAGAGGAAGAAACGGGGTATAAGATCACAGATGTCCGCAAGATATATGAAGCTTATATGTCTCCCGGCTCTGTAACGGAAATATTATATTTTTTCATTGCGGAGTATGCGAAATCGATGAAAATTCACGAAGGCGGCGGCGTTGAACACGAAGAGGAAAATATTGAGGTATTGGAACTGTCTGTTCAAAAAGCATTGGAGATGATTGATACGGGCGAGATAAAGGATGGAAAAACAATTATGTTATTGCAATACATCCAGCTCCATAATATTTTGTAATGAATGGAACTCAAAGTTTTCAAAACCAGTCTTGAAGAAATAAAATCTTTTCGCATTCTATTTCTTCACGAAAATCACTTCCAGTTTGTGTATGACAAATGCCATTACTATGGTTGGGCAGATACATATCTTTTCCTTGCCGGGGATAAAAAGATTGGTTATGGCGCAGTTTGGGGAAAAGAAAAGAGAGAGGACCGGGATGCAATCATGGAATTTTTTATTCTTCAAACATTCAGGCAATATTCAAATGCATTCTTTCAGCAATTCATTTCAGTGTCCGGAACTACTTACATAGAGTGCCAGAGCAACGATCCGTTGCTAACAGGAATGCTATACTTGTATGGAGAAAGTATCCAGGCAGAAGCAGTTCTTTTTGAAGACGATTTCCAAACGAACTTTGTAATACCAGGTGTTGCATTTAGCAAAAGGGCGACGGAGGACAAAAATCCAAACAATGTCGGAGAATTCTTTCTAGAACAAAATGGCGTGACCGTTGCAACAGGCGGATTTATGTTGAATTATAATATTCCATATGCCGATATTTATATGGAAGTCGATGAAAGTTATCGGCGAAAGGGATTTGGAAGCCTTTTGATCCAAGAGTTGAAAAAAGAAATTTATTTGATGGCAAGAGTTCCTGCCGCGAGGTGCAATGTCAACAACCATGCATCCAAAGCCAGTTTGCTGAAGGCGGGATTCAAAATTTGTGGGTATAGGTTAAACGGGATCATTAGAAAGGGCTAAGAGATAAAGAGGCGTACGAGGTTTTTTAAAGCAGGAATGAATTAAAGACGAAAAGAGTTTTTGACGGGTTCAATACAGTAAAGAATTTCCCAGAAGTCGCCCTCCTCTTTGTCTCCTTCCAACTCCTTCTCTCTTAGCAAAAGAAACCATAATCATGATTTCCTTCACCGACCTCTTATCCTCGTGTCAGCCGCTTTCATTTTCTACGCAATCGATTGCGTTGGAAGTAAGTAAGGATTAACGATTCAATCGTTTTGCAATATATCCTTTAAATAGTGCAAACTATCCATTGATTCCTGCAAGATGTCAGTTTTGCCGTCGGGTTAACACCCCCTGGAAGTAATTTGCAGGCGAATCAGAAAAAATGGGACTAATTAGCATTTTCAAGAAACCTTCAACGCGAGGAAATAATTCCCCGACATTGTTCTACGACCTCCTTTTTTGCGATAAAATTGAGCTATATAAGAAGCAAATAAAACAGCCTGCAATTTACCCCTGGGGCGTGTTGTTTTCTGACGCATGCACCAACGAAGACCTTCAAGCGCTGATATCTGACCCGCAAACGGAATCCCGGGTTAAAATTCTCGCATACAAAAAAACGGTACTCAAGGGTCAAAAGCCGGTAAAAAAGGAATTACTTGCTGTCATAGTTGAAATTGGACTTGATAATGGGACCGATGTTCTTGCTTCTTACAGGGATGGAACCGCACGTTATATAAACCAATCCGGAAAAATCATTGTATGGGATGTCCCTGATAACAGATCGGATTTTCTCACAAGCGAACTTTTTTACGAAAGCGAAAATATTGTTAAGGAAATCGGTCCCTGGGACCAGCAGGAAAGACTGACACCCCCCGGCAAGGGCCTTGCAAGAATAACGTTTCTTGTATCAGACGGACTTTATTTCGGACAGGCACCGATGAATGCTTTATTCCACGATCCTTTATCAGGTCCTACACTTAACGCAGCCACTCTTCTAATGCAGCATCTTACCGAAAAGACGCTGCAAAGAAATCAATAATTGGGGCACGAATAATATCTCCTTTCAGGCGAATCTCCGCCACACGGACAATAACACTTGTGCATTACCGCGGGCTCGCCGTAGCCTCTACGAGTTGCCGCAACTATGAGAGTAATACGCAAATCTATCTATCTTTCCTTTGTTGCCACCGCGAGTCCCGCGCTGAAAGTTTGTATTGCAAGATGATGATGCGGAGACTCACCTGGGGTATGAAACACTGAAAATACACACAGAAAAAATGAAGAGGCGCGATGAAATCAGTAACTTAATGAAAAAAAATGCTCTCTTTACCTTATCCCACCTCATCTCTTTGTATAAAAGCTCTCTTCTCTATTTGCTTATTTATTAATCTTAACTCTAACGCACAAGAGCAACGACCAAATATAATTTACATCATGACTGATGATATGGGTTACGCGGACCTAAGCTGTTATGGCGGTAAAGATTATTCAACACCTAACATCGACAAACTGGCGTCACAGGGAATTAAATTCCTAAATGCTTATTCAGGCGCACCTATATGTACACCAACACGCGTATCGTTTATGACGGGCCGTTACCCTGCGAGAACGGAGGTAGGTTTATTTGAACCGTTGAGAGGAAATCAAAGAGACAGTTTGATTGGATTGAAGCCGGAACAAACTTCAGTAGCGACGTTGGTGAAAAATGCAGGATATGAAACCGCCCTTATAGGCAAATGGCACATGGGGTTTCTTCCGCCGCATAATCCAAATGCAAACGGATTTACTGAATTTTTTGGCTTTCACTCTGGCGCAGTTGATTACATAAGGCATGTAAATCCCCGTCTTACACCAGACCTTTACCACAACGCAACACCGGTCAACAGAGAGGGTTATTTTACTGATATCATTACTCAGGAGGCCGTACAATATGTGAAAAAAAAGCATTCAAAACCTTTCTTTTTGAGTTTGCAATTTAATGCACCGCATTGGCCGTGGCAGGGTCCGGGAGATAAACCATATCAAGATACCATGAACTGGACTGCAGGTGGATCAAAAGCTGTTTTTCGAGCGATGATGGAAAGCCTCGACAGCGCTGTCGGAGTTGTTTTGAAAGCGGTTGACGATGCAGGGTTATTTCAAAACACAGTTATCTTTTTTACAAATGATAACGGAGGAGAACGATATTCAGACATGGGCATCTATTCCGGACATAAAGCACAATTGTTAGATGGTGGCATCCGTGTCCCTGCGTTTATCCGCTGGCCAGGTAAAATCAAACCCAATAGTAGTACAACCCAGGTAGCAATAACCATGGACTGGACGGCAACAATCCTCGCGATCGCGGGCGCAAAACCAGATCCAAGCTTTCCCCTGGATGGACTGAACCTTTTGGAAATTTGTACCGGCACTAAAAAAGTTTTTGACAGAACGCTGTACTGGCGAATCACGCAGGTTGGAAATCAAAGAGCAATACGAGATGGGAATTGGAAATACCTCAAAACCGAACAGGGAGAATTCTTGTTCGATTTAGCGGCTGATCCTTCAGAGAAAAATGATTTGAAAGAAAAATCACCCAACGTTTTTCAAAGATTGCAATCAAAATATGCAGAGTGGGAGAAAACGGTATTAAAACCAATTCCATTATAGCCTTCAATTCAGCCTCGAGCCGTCATCCCACACTTCGCATGCCCAGTCCACCGGTTGTTGAGTTAGCTTGAGAATGGATTGAAAGGCTGAGTAACGTTCTTCTGCATTTCTGATACGAAGATTATCAAAATGCTTTCTGATGCCTGGATTCATATGGGCAGTTGTGAATATCAAAAAGCAAGTTCTAAAAAATATTCTCGCCAAGACGTCAAGGCGCAAAGTAAACTGTATCCTTAGTGTCTTTATGCGAACATTTCTATTTTATGATTTTATATATGCGAACGGTGTTGTCATCACTTGCACTTGCAACGCATAACCCATCCTTACTATATGCTATATCATTCACATCATTTGAATGATCCGTAAAAGTTTCGAGAAGCTTACCAGTATCTACATCCCAAAGTCGCATTGACACGCCTTTGTTAAACTCTGAATTTCCAAATATCTCCTGCAGAAATTCGCCTGGCATTGGCTTGTCCCTGCCTGCCGTTAATAAACGCTTATCATCGGGACTAAATACTGCCGACTGGACATGCTCTGCAACTTTCATCGTGCGGATTAGTTTTCGATCAGATGAGTTCCAAAGTTTAATGGTTTTGTCATCACTTGTACTTACGAACATTTTCCCGTTGTTGCTAAACGCCAAATCAACGATTGCTGCACTGTGGCCATCGATGTTATACTGAAGTTTTCCATCCGCAACATTCCACAATTTGATGGAAACGTCATAACTCGCAGTCGCTATAGTATTTCCGTCCGGACTGAATTTTGCCGACCATATCATGCGTTTATGACCGCTCAGGGTGTGGAGGCGTTTGCCCGATTTGACTTCCCATACAATCGCCATAGCATCGTCGCTACTGCTTACGATGAGTTTGCCATCTGGACTAAACGCAATAGACCATACTGTTCCCCGATGTCCTTTGAATTCTTTCAGTAATACGCCGTCGGCTATTCGCCATAGTCTTACAGTGGAATCATACCTGCCCGTCACGATATTGTTTCCATCTTTGCTAATATCAATTGAACTAACACCCGCCGGGTGCTTCAATATCCTGATCACTTCTCCATTTTCTGTTTTCCAGATTCTCACTGTGCTGTCAACACCGCCGGTAACAACAAATTTTCCATTCGGATCAAATCTGACCCCGCGCAACTGAGCGGTGTGCGCATTGAATACGATGCCGGGTTGAACTATTCCGCTATGCACGCGCTTCGATTTATAAAGAAGCTGGTAGTAGGATAATATCAGCAGAATGATCAAAAAAGGAAGGGAAATTGAAATAAGTATTTTTCTTGATCTGCGGCTTATCTTATCAGTCATCACAATATTTTTAAATGAAGATTTGTAATGGGATTCTTCTTTGTGTGTTGTCATAATTTTTGTTTTTAATCGTTTGAAAATTTATGTTGTGTTTTGTTTGAAATATTGGGCAATAGTTTGACTGTCAGTCAATTTTCAGACTAAAAAATCAATGATCATATAGGTATTTGATTACTCTTCTTTGTACTCCAGGATATCGCCAGGCTGGCATTCAAGCTCTCTGCAGATGGCTTCAAGAGTTGAAAAACGGATAGCTTTTATTTTTCCCGTTTTAAGGATTGATAAATTAACTGTAGTCAGCCCAATGCGGTTTGCCAGTTCATTTGACCTCATTTTTCGCTTCGCGAGCATGATATCTAGATTGACTATAATGGGCATAACTTATAAGGTTAGGTCTTGTTCTTCCTGCAGCAACAGTCCCTGTTTAAAAATAGCTGCCATGAAAAAAGCAAATACACTTATCATAACGTGCAAAAACACAATGATCAGCGCATCCCGTAATTCATGGCCGGATAATGCAAGGAATATCAAAAACAGGATCGGTACTCCGAGGTTGAATAAATAGAAACGCTCAAGTCGTGATACACTTTTTGGAATAAATAATCTTTGTTGGCGGAACGCTTTAAACACGCAACTCAATAACCACAGGAATAAACCATATAATGCAACGGTTGACGTGCTGATTAGAAAATATGACCGCGTGTAATCTCCGAGCAGGAATGGTGCGTCGGTAAATGGATAAAAGATCACGAAACTTTCATCACTTTTTATTTCGAGGGGAAGACTGCCCATGTTCGTGTACATGGAAAGAGCCAGGACTATGAATGCATATATACCTGTAATCAAAAACAACAGCGCCGCTATTCGGGTGATATAATATAGTCCTGTTGCTATAATTCGAACTTGTTTCATAACTCACACGGTTTTAGCAAACATAAATAAATTATCGATATTCATTAATTTATTTGCAAATTTTATTATTTTATTTGGTTTTAGTCCGACGTCCTCATCTGATGGAAACCCCCGTCAGACTATTACACCATAGAATAACAAAGCATAGATGGAACCGGGAAGTGAAGAAATCAGTGCTATGCACATCCGCCCGCGATGCATAAAAATTATCTTCCGATCTTTAATATTCAACATTCCTATATGAAATATTTTTTAGCTCTTTTCATTTTCACAGCATCTGCTTTATGGTCATCATCTCAGCAGACACAAAAACCGGTTCTACATGGAAAGAATTGGATGGCTATTACTGGCAAGCCATTGGCTGCTACGGCTGGCTCTATGATATTCCAGCAGGGAGGTAACGCGGTTGATGCCGCTTGCGCTATGCTCGCTGCTACATGTACCATGTGGGATGTCCTAAGTTGGGGCGGAGAAACACAGGCGCTCATTTATAACCCGAAAACAAAAAAAGTAATTGCGATTAATGCATTGGGCATTGCTCCTTCCGGCGCTACGCCCGCTCTTTTTAAGAACAAAGGTTTCAACTTTCCACCGGAATATGGTCCGCTTGCTGCTACAACACCAGGCACGCCGGGCGGTCTATGTTATATGCTTGCCAATTACGGAACGTTCAGTTTAGAAAAGGTATTAGCGCCTGCAATGCAGCTTGCAGCCGGATACCCGATTGAGGCGCAAACAGCCAATAGTATTGAACGCAGCAAAGCGCTTATCAAGGAATGGCCATATAGTAAAAAGGTTCTTTTAACTCATCCCGGTGAAAAAAGAGAAGCCCCAGAGGCGGGAGAAATTTTTGTTCAGAAAGACTTACTACAAACGCTGAACAAAATGGTCGAGGCAGAAAGAGAGGCTTTGAAAAAAGGAAAAAGCAGAAAAGAAGCAATCATGGCGGCATTCGATCGCTTTTATAAAGGGGATATAGCGAAGGAAATTGTAAGAGGTTGCCAGGAACAGGGTGGATTGTTTACAATGCAGGACCTGGCACAATGGAAACCCATCGAAGAAGAACCACTCAAAGTAAATTATAAAGGGATTGATGTATACAAGCTGCAACAGTGGACACAAGGACCAGTATTATTGCAGGCGCTAAACATTCTCGAAAACTTTGATTTGAAGAGTATGGGGTACAACAGTACCAGGTATATTCATACGCTTTATCAAACGATGAGTTTAAGCTTTGCCGATAGGGATTTTTATTATGGTGATCCTTATTTTATGCCGGCCGAACCAATGAGAGGTCTGCTGAGTAAAGAGTATGCGCGTGAACGCGCAAAGCTTATTCAATTTGATAAGAACAATGTGTCGATTGGTCCGGGAGATCCATATCCTTTTGAGGGAAAAGCAAATCCTTATGTCGGTTTATTGAAAAGCAGGGGATACGAAATGGATACATCAACAAGGAATTTCGCCCCGAAGCATGATATCAGTAACAGCTCTTCACAAGAAGATTATCAGCACCGGCTTTGGTTAGGTACTACCAGTGTAGAAGCGGCAGACAAGGAAGGTTGGGTAGTTTCGATCACCCCCAGTGGTGGCTGGTTACCTGCATGTATAGCCGGAAACACTGGTGTTGGAATGAGTCAACGCATGCAAAGTTTTGTTTTGGATTCCGCAATGAATCCATTTAATGTTGTTGCTCCGGGCAAACGTCCCAGAGTAACGCTCACCCCTACGTTGGCGCTGCAAAATGGCAAACCGTTTTTATCGTTTGCCGTCCAGGGTGGTGACACACAGGATCAAAACCTGTTGCAGTGTTTTTTGAATGTAGTGGAATTTGGAATGAGTGTGCAGCAGGCAGTGGAGGCAGCGAATATTAATACAAACCAACTCTGGCTTTCTCTGGGCGGTACAACTATAGATGACAGAAAGCCAAGGCCGGGAAGCATCTTATTGAACGACAAGACTCCCGAAGCAGTAAGGAGTGAGTTGAAAAAAATGGGATATACGCTAACCTTCGATGACCGGACAAGCGGTCCAATCAATGCTATTTATTTCGACTGGAAACATGGAAGTTTTTGGGGCGGATCGAGTAATCATGGAGAGGATTATGGGATTGGTTGGTAGAAAAAAAATCGGACAAAGACGCGAAGGCGCAAAGTGAATACTGCGTTTTCTTTGCGTATTTGCGAACCTTATTTGCGCATTAAAACATTCACATCATGTCATCAATTAATCGCAGAAGTTTTCTTAAAGCAACCAGCGTAACTGCTTTGCCCGCCATCGTTCCGATACTTCCTGCCTTTGGGACTATTACGACCGGCAAACAAGCGGCTCCTGCAAACCCTGCCATTAAATTCTTTGGCGATGCTGACATGTTGGAGCCGGGAGATTATATTACTGAGTTACAAAAAGCTCATTCCGCATCAGCTATCACTAAAGACAGATATGGATCCGGTGGCGCGGTTGAGGCGCTGGAGAAAAAGTTTGTGCAGATTACCGGTAAGGAGAGAGCCATCTTCATGCCCACCGGAACCATGGCAAACGAGTTTGCGATCGCTGTGCTAAGTGGTGAGAACACAAAGGTGTTTTTGCAGGACATGAGCCATGTATATCGCGATGAAGGCGACGCTGCACAATCTGTCTTTCAAAAACGATTGATGCCTCTGGCAAAGGGTGAAACTTTTTTTACTGTACAGCAATTACAAAATGCCATCGAATCTTTATCGAGTGAAGAAGTATTTAAAAGTGGTATCGGGGCCGTATCAATTGAGAATCCTGTACGACGCTCTAATGGACGTATAGTTCCATTAGAAGAAATACAGAAGATAAGTTCCTATTGTAAAAGCAATCATATCAAGCTGCATCTTGACGGCGCCCGAATTTATATTGCCTCTGCCTGGTCTGGTATCTCTGTAAAAGAGTACGCGTCTTACTTCGATACGGTCTATATTTCGTTGTATAAATATCTTGGTGCAAGTGCAGGAGCGATTCTCTGCGGAGATAGATCTGTCATCGACAAAATGCCCCATCTTATGAAAGTACATGGCGGCTCGATGTTTGGTAACTGGACGAATGCTGCTTTGGCGTTATATAGGCTCGAAAATATTGAGAATCGATTTAAGGAAGTTGTCAGGCGGACGAATGAATTAGTTACAGGGTTGAATAAGTTAAGCGGATGCAAGCTTGAGGCATTGACCGGAGGTACTAATATTTATAACCTTCAATTGGCAAGTGAAATTGATGGTAAAAAATTACAGGAAAGGTTAAATAAAGAATATAATATCCGAATACCCGCACTGAATGAAAAAAATACCAGCTATCTCACGATGAATGAAACCATGCTGTATCAAAGCGCAGACCATGTAATTAATGCCTTCAGCAAAGGCATTAAATGATCGTTTCGCAAAGACGTTAACGCGCAAAGTTTGTTTAAGGTCATGCGTCTTTAGGCAAATATTCTTCGGATAAGCCCTGTTGTCTAAAAAAACCCCCGAAATGCCGGTTTTACACCCTCTCCGTGGAAAAATGCGATACTAAATTTGTCCTGGTTGGCTCAGCCTGATCGTCATTACGCGGTGCAATGATCTATCATGACAGTAAAAATCATTTACGTATGGACAGAACATCTGAAAGAAGTTTTTCAAACGATGTAGATAATTATCTCATGGGAGTTTCGGGTGAAGCGCGGACTATACTTGAGAAAATCAGGAGTATCATCAAGGCAATGATACCGCAGGCAGAAGAAGTTATTAGCTATAAGATGCCAGCGTACAAATATCACGGCATGCTTGTAGGCTTCGATGCTTTTGAAAGTTATTGCGAGTTTCACTTAATGAGCCCAGCCTTGATGAAAGCATTTAAAGAGCGGCTTAAAGAATATCATACAGAAACCGACATTATAAAATTTCCAATCGGCCAGCCTGTTGATATTACACTCATTAAAGATCTGGTCCAGGCAAGAATAAAGGAAAACGAATTTTTTGCTAAAATGCTTTGCTAAAAGCATCGCAACAATCAAGACTGTAAAAATAACATGGCACTCAATGAAAGGTTTGCGTGGGCTCTAACTATTCTTGAGATTCAACCGAAGGATAAAGTTTTGGAAATTGGTTGTGGGCTGGACAGCCTCCTTTCGAAATCACTATCGAGGCAGCAGAACCAACAAAGAATAAACTGAAGGCGCATTCGTTTGAAACGATTGATACTATTTTAAAAAGATGAAACCCGTTTCTGCTTTTTGTGTTAAAGCCCGGTCGAAAATCTAGAGTGAATTTTTTGTGACCTTAAAAACATTACAACAATTGCCATTCATCCCCAAACGCTTTGTGGGTTTAAATTTTTGGATACATTGCATGTTAAGCTGTGGAATCGCAAAATGACAATATAAAAAATGTACCCACGCTCTATGAATGGGCAGGCGGCATGCCGGTATTCGAAAGGCTGACAGATATCTTTTACGCAAAGGTTTTAAAGGATCCTTTGTTGGAGCCTGTCTTCAAGCATATGTCACCCGAACATCAACTACATGTTGCCCACTTTTTCGCCGAAGTGTTCGGAGGACCGGAAATATATAGCACTAAAGAAGGAAATCATTTCCGGATGATACAAAAACATCTCGCAAAACATTTGACCGAGGAGCACAGAAAGCGTTGGGTTCAGTTGCTAATGCAATCAGCCGACGAAATAAATTTACCTGATGATCCCGAATTTCGATCTGCGTTTGTCGCATATATTGAATGGGGTTCAAGGATCGCTGTTATTAATTCTAGGGAAACAGGTTTGGTAATGAACCCGGAAGAACCTATGCCTAAATGGGGATGGGGAGTGCCCGGCAAACCATTTGAAAAGTGAAAGTTTCGACCTGCGACTTACTCATATAAATCCGGCCTTGCGTATTAAATTTTTGTTTAATTTCTTTTCGATGAGTGCCCATGCAAAAATTTTATCGTTTGTGGTCGTCGTTTTTTTAGCGACCGCGAACTGCTGTGCACAAAGCCGAACGAACACGATTCCTATCATCAGTGAGCAGCTAAAGCAAGATTTTATTATTTTTAGAGATTCACTCGAAAAGCTGCATGCCGGGTTATACAGGTACAGAGAGAAGAAGGATTTAGATAGATTGTTCGACAGCAGCTATGCAACATTGAATAAAAACATGGAGATAAACGAATTTTATCTCCTGCTTCGAAACGTGGTGAGCAATATTCAGGACGGACACACTTCGTGCCATCTTCCTCCTGAGTTGCGGAAGCGATATATTGACAGCGTAAAAATGTTTCCAATTCAACTCAGGTTTATCAGCGACCGGGCCTATATACCCTGTAGTACGAAGCACATGCTCCTTACTCCCGAGACGGAAGTGATCGCGATTAATAACAACCCTGTTTCTGAAATAAGGAATAAGTTATTTTCTTACCTCTCTTCAGATGGCAGCAATCAGACCAAAAAGTTTTGGGATTTGAATAACGAAGGGTTCATACTCCTCTATTTTCTTGCATATGGCGATAAATCATCTTTTGAGATCAAGTATAAAGCTAGCAATGGAAACTCAGGAACAACGAGCCTGCAGGCAGATTATCTTAAAAACTGCGAATGTGGCACAACTCCAGTTGTAAATCCTAAATACCTCAAATTAGATTTTAGAACGAATAAGATTGCCATTCTAACTATTAAAACGTTTGTGGGAAGGTTGCTTAAAGATCAAACCGAGTTTCCACGGTTCCTGGAAGCATCGTTTAAAGAAATCAGGAATAAAAAGATCGAGAAGCTGATCATAGATCTGCGCGACAATGGCGGCGGAGATGATGTTTATGGGTCTATGCTATATTCGTACTTAACCGATAAGACTTTCGAGTATTATAGATCATTGGAGTCAACTACGAAGAAATTTAATAAAGAGGATCATCCCAACCTAAGTATTCAAGAGCCGGCCCACTACAACTTTATGGGAAAAGTTTTTTTTCTGATCAACGGCAAGAGTTTTTCAACTACCGCAGAGTTTTGTTCGATCGCTAAGAGCAATAAAAGAGGAGTATTTATTGGCGAAGAAACAGGGGGTGGATACTATGGAAACACTTCAGGTGGCTGGGCACAAATCATATTACCAAATTCAAAAATAGTTGTAGGAATTCCCAGGAAAAAGTATTCGATGGCTGTAAGAGAGGCCGTAAACAAAGACCGGGGGATCATTCCTGATTTCCCAATTGTTCCGGGCATAAGGGACGTTGTTCGGAAAAGAGATGTTCAAATGCATTACGCACTCCGCTTAGCCGGGGGCTAATACGAAATCAATGGCATACATTAATCAATGCGCGTTTCTCACAAGATCTTTTGTCGGTTCAACTTGTCTGATTGTATAGTCAGGCAGTAAGATAACAGAAGAGCTGTTTTCACCGGCTGACCTATTCGGATCAAGGGCGAATTGTTTATAAAAGACTACATAATATGCCAGTTTTGTACTGTCTGCTGAAGTGAGGGCGTCAAGGCTATCCGATATATGTTTATAGAGTTGAGCGCTATCGCTAAATCTGGAAGCCGAAAGCGTTTGTTGCGTCATCTCTTTTCGTATTCGGGCAGCATTAACACTGTCGCCCGTTTGAATAAAAAATTTATACTTCGCGAAGGAAAGAAATTGATGGCTAAGTTGCATGTTCGTTAGCTCCTCCATTCTGTGCATCCTTGCATCATGGTATTGAACTTCCCTGGAGATTAAATCGTTTTCTGTTACCGTATCCATCTTAACAATTTGAATACTGTCGAGTTTGTATCCCGCCCGAGACAGGCTATCTTTAATATAATCTAAAATAATAACCTCAATTTTTTGACGTGAATTCTTGAGATCATGGCAGGACAGCAGGGAAACAAATACCGTGACTAATATGAAAACTTGCTTTATAGAAGACTTGTACTTCAAGATCACAAGTTATTGCAGATTTGCGTTATAGTTTCTAATGAGCATGACAAGACAAAATAGGATTGTGTCACTTAATAACAAGTGGTTCGGTCGATATGAGCTCTTCCTTTTCATAATTATTTCTTTTGCCGGCGTTATCAGTTCCGTGCTGACGTATTCTTTATTGGATGATTATCCATACAATTCTGGAAAGAACCTGGTGGGAGTATTTGTCCCCCCAATCCTCACTGTTTTCTATCTTACAATAAGCGGTTTTATTTACAAATTCGATAAGATCTTGCTAAAAAAGGCAGTGGTTCTATACCTGATCCAGATCATCCCCTTTTTTCCGCTGTTCTTTCAAACATTCCGGCCAACTACTGCTGATGATTTCAGCAGGTACTACTTGTATGCTAAAAACATGATCGAACATAAAACGTTTTGGGGCGGAGACAGATTATTTTTTAAAGATGAGGGCAATTACTTTGTAACGCAGCCGGGCTATCGGTATTTCGTCGCCGGTCAACTGTTACTGTTTAGGGATCTGTACAGGTTCGTGTCCTTTATAAATATTGGCTTACTAATTTGTGCTATCTACTATTTTCAAAAACTTATTGTCGAAACAATAGCTGATAGCCGGCTAAGAACGGGTATACTAATTCTTAACGTCTTGTTTGTACCGTATGCCATCAAGAATTTGCTTATGGGACTACCCGAGTGGTTTACTGTTTTGCTTCTTATGGCCGGTTCATATTTATATATCATAAAGAAGAAAGAACTGCTGGCAATGTTTATTTTAGGAATGGTGCCTTTTTTCAGGCAAAATTTACTTATCACGGTTGTCCTTTTGGCACTATGGATATTACTCAGTTCCAGGAAACCAGTTAAGGCATTCATTTTTTTTCTTGTGCCGCTTTTGCTTCCATTATATCACAATTTGTATTTCTCTGGCGAATGGCGGTTTTTTGTCAGGATATTCAATATGCCTTTTTTAATTCAATCCATGGATAACAACACTTCTTCTGTCATGGATTATGATCTTATTGTTCAAAATATTTTGCATTATACCGGTATCGATATGAAAAATGGCCGGCTTGATATTCACCTGGAGGCAGTCATTTTTCTACCTTTCTTCCTGATATTGTATTTTATTATGCTGAAGACTATAACACCTTTCCGGCTAAAGCTGGTTTTTATTACAATCAGTTTAAGTGCTATTGTGCCTGCTATACTTTTTGGAACGGCATATTACCCCAGGTTTGAGTTTGTGAACGTGATAATCACTCTTGTTACATATCTATTGTTGCAATCATGTACAAAAACTAGCATTGGAGAACCCAGCAGATATTTCAGCAACAAAATAGTGCCTGAATAGTTTTGCCAGGGACTTAGGCGTCTTGGAGGAGATGATTTTTGCGACAACAATCAAATCAGGAAGTCTTGCCACGAATTGCACGAATTACCACGAGTTAATTTTCGTGAATTCGTGGCGAAAGAACAAAGGCATATTCTTGTTGTACAGAATTACACTAATTACCACCGGATGATCCCTG
>DAINQQ010000056.1:0-9497 GCA_036742645.1 Flavitalea sp. | reverse complement strand
ATCAGCAAACAAATAGTCTCATTCATTTAATATATTATGTGGTATAAAACGAGGGTGTCAGAAATTCTCAACATAAGTTATCCAATTATTCAAGGACCTTTTGGTGGTGGGTATTCAACTATCGAGCTTGTTTCAACGGTATCAAATGCGGGAGGAATGGGATCTTTCGGAGCGACAGAATTAACGCCGCAACAGATTGTTGACACGAGCAATGCCATTCGCTCATTAACCGATAAACCTTTTGCAATAAACCTGTGGGTTTCTGAAAGGGATAACAATTTGTCGGCATACGATGAAATGGCCTATGAAAAGCTTGTAAAAATATTCAGGGCATATTTTGAGGAACTCGATGTTCCTATTCCCCCAATGCCTCTTATTACAACTCCACGTTTTGAAGACCAGGTGCCAGCCGTACTTGATGCGAAGCCACCGGTGTTCAGTTTTGTCTTTGGGATTCCATCGGCCGATATTTTGAACGAATGCCGGAAACGAAACATTAAAACGCTGGGTACCGCCACAACGGTTGATGAAGCGGTCGCGCTGGAGAAGGCGGGCGTTGATATTGTTGTGGCATCCGGATTTGAAGCGGGCGGTCATCGGGGAAGTTTCCTTGAATCAGCCGAGAGTTCGCTGACGGGAACTTTTTCACTGATTCCACGAGCGGTTGATAAACTTAATATTCCTGTAGTTGCCGCAGGTGGAGTGGCGGATGGAAGGGGAATTGCGGCGGCAATGATACTTGGCGCCAGCGGAGTTCAGATCGGCACGGCGTTCTTAGCATGCGCCGAGTCTAATGCAACTCCACTGCATAAAGAAAAACTTTTCTCCCCCCAGGTTGCACATACTATGTTGACTAAAGTATTTTCCGGTCGACTTTTGCGGGCGATGAGGAACAAATTGTCGGAAGAGCTGCATGACCATGAAAAAGATTTCGCACCGTTTCCCCTGCAGCGATTTTTTTTAAGGAATTTGCAGCCGAAAATTGTTGCTGATAACAGGCAGGAGTATATGGCTTTTTTAGCTGGACAGTCGGCACCACTCTTAAAACACAAAGACGCAGCCAGCTTATTTAAGGCCCTTGTTGAAGGTACAGGCGGGATCCTGAAAGCGTGATCTAAAGATGATACGATGGAATTTTTTTTAGGACCTGGGTCTATTGCTGACGGCGAGTTCCGTGCGAAAAATTTTCTTCCGTGAGAGCGCACTGCGGAGATTCGCCAGATGTGTGAAAGACCAATCGTTAAAAATCAAGGTCAACTCTCATCCTTAACCTCCGACAATACGTACTTATAAGCGTTCCTGCGCGGTTCGATTGCCGAGCGATGATATTCGGCCCATATGCGGGTGAACATTGCTCCGTAGTAAAGAATGAATGAGCAATAAAAAACGAACAATAATAACAATACAAACGAGCCGGAAGCGCCATAAATCGTTTGGATATTGCTTGCAGCAAGTACCCATCCCAATAATAATTTCCCTACAGTAAATAGAATCCCGGTGAAAAGTGCTCCTGCGATTGTTGTATTCCAGTTCAGTGTTGCATCCGACAGGTACTTAAATATAACTGCAAACCATATCGTAACAACAAGAATCGATGCAACTTGATTGAGAACAGTGAAAAGAATCGTTGAAGAGCGGGGCCAGAGCTCTCTGATGTATTCGTTCATAAGTGCCAAAAAGCCTTCCCCGAGAAGCACAGCCAGGAAGAGGATACCTGAAATCATTATTACAGCAAAGGCTTTTACCCGGTTCAAGATTCTTACATTCAAAGCGCGTTTACCATGAGGTCGAATGCCCCATAATTGATTCAGCGAATTCCGGATTACGGAGAAGAGTGTGGTAGCGACAAAAATGAGAAAGATAAAACCGCCGATGGTGATATACCAGTTGCTTGCTAATTTTTTAAATCCTTCTAACGTTTGCCTGATTTGCCCAACGCTTTCATTGCCTATAATTTCTGCCAGGTGACCGAACAAGTGATCACTGATTGATTGTGGATCGAGTATTAAACCCAGGATCTGTATCAATATAATGAGGATCGGAGCGAGGGCAAAAGTGGCAAAGAAAGCAGTTGCCGCGGCCATTCGCAGGGGATCGTTGTTCTTTAATTCCCGAAACGTATGATAAAGTAATCTTCCGAACTGTATGGGCGAAGGAAATTGCATCCGGCGATAGCAAGGTACATCAAGCTTTTTGCCGAAATATCATTCTCTTGAGGAAATGTTGATCTCTCTCACGCATCTCTCAACATTTTCAACAAGTTTGTCATAATCGGTGTACCCTCTTGCGACGAGATAAAATTTTGATTCGCTGGCCTGAAGCAAAACTGTCGGAAGACCAGTCACCTGTAGCTGCTTAACCAATGCGAAATCGTAATATGCATTTTCCTTATAAGTTTCGCTTCTGAGCCTGTTATAAAATTCTTCGTCAGGCAAACTGTATTTTGATATGAGATGCCGATAAGCTTCGTCATCGCATAAATCACGGCCTTCGTAGTGAAGAGCATATTGTAGATCAGATGCAAATCGAACCTGCAAATCCGGATAATATTGTTTGAAGACGCATAAGGCAATAGCTGGTTTCTCGGAATGCGGGTACCAATCGCTCTTATCAGGATTGAAAATATGCCAGAGGTAATCTTCGCCAAATTTTATCCCTGTACGTTCTTCCACTGATCGATACGCCTTTTGGATATAGTTCGAAGTAACGCTAATTGGAAGAGGAGATTTGGGAAGGATCATGCCGCCTGATAAAACTTCTATATCAAAAAGCTGTGAATATTCTATTGCCAGTTTATTCATTACCGGACTGAACCCGTAACACCAACCGCAGTAAGCATCATAACAATATATCAGCGATAACATGGCACAAAGCTCAGGCAAAAAGCCAAGATACCCTTACAATAAATCTTGCATCAGGTTGTGATAGCTTTTTTCAGCTATGCGCACCTTCAACAGGCAACCTTCGTTTGGAGCGGATAATATTTCGAGAGTTCCATTCAGAAGTTCCGCACGATTTTGAATATTCGTTAATCCTATGCCACCGCTTTTTTCTTTTGGATTGAAACCTTTTCCATCGTCGTGTATTATGAGATCGATGAATGGATATTTCTCTATCAGTTCAACCGACACCTTTTTTGCATTTGCGTGCTTAATGATATTATTTAGTTGCTCCTGTATGATCCGATAAATGTAAAGTTGCTGCATACTGTTGAACTGATTTATCGAGTCGAGTTTCACCTTGAGGTCAATATTAAAAGTTTTCGTTAGTCGTATATTCTCGATAAGCTCGGTGATGGCTTCTACCAGGCCGTATTCATTCAGACTTGGAGGCGCTAATGATTTTGACAATGTGCGGATCTCATTGATGCAATACAGGATTTTTTCACTACTGCGTTTGATGAGGTCATCCTTCAAGTTGCGATCATCGAGGGCCAGTTCAAGATAGAGTTTGATGGTGACAAGGATTTGGTTGATGTTGTCGTGTAGCTCCTTACTGATCTCAGAACGTTCTTTTTCCTGGCCCTCAATGGTTGCCTGCGTCAGCTGTTTTTGTTTGTTGATTTTCTCATCCGTCAATTGCTGTTCAAGCTTTCGCCTGTCAGTAAGGTCCTGCATGGCCCCGATCAGGCGTATTGGTTTATTATCATTACTGAAAAGTATAAATCCACGGTCGAACACATATTTGTATTTCCCGGTGCTACATCGGAAACGATATTCATCCTTCCATGTCTTCAATCCCGCTTCGATATGCCGATGGATTTTAGTTACGACGCGCTCTTTGTCTTCAGAATGAATATTTTCATGCCACCAACTAATCTCATTACTTATCTCTGTATGCCTGTAGCCGAATATCATCCTGATGCCATCATTCCATGTTACAAGGTTTGTCTTAAGGTCCCAGTCCCAGATAGTATCGTTGGTCGCTTGCGAAAGCAATTCATAACGTCTGTTACTTTCGAACAATTTCAATTCATTCCTTTTTCTCTCAATGCCGTACTGTATCGCCTTCGCAAGCAGTTTGTCGGTATAGTCGCCCTTTACCAGGTAATCCTGTGCTCCAAGCGATATCGATTCGAGTGCTATTGTTAGGTTTGTTACTCCTGATAACACGATGATCGGAAGATGCGCAGCTCTTTTTTGTAATAATATAAAAGATTCAATCCCTTCGCTATCGGGTAGAGACAAGTCGAGAAATACCAAATCTGGAGCATGTTCTTTTAAAATTACAAATGCTTGTTCCAGCCTGTCGGCGTTTGTAATGTTTCCAATTGGTAAGCCCGTAAGCCGCAGGAACTCTTTCAGTAGCATGAAATCCCCAGGGTTATCTTCAATCACTAAAATATTCGTGGGTATCTTTTGATGCATATTTCATGGTTTGGGTAATTGTACTATTGAGATCCAAAAATCTTCAACAGTATGTATAACTTCTATGAATTTATCTAAGTCCACAGGCTTCGTTATGTAGCAGTTTGCATAATTGTTGTATGCCTCCAAAATATCTTTTTCGGAAGATGACGTCGTAAGAATCACTACCGGAATCTTTTTTAGATACGGATCCGATTTGACCCTGTTAAGTACTTCCTTCCCGTCAATTTTAGGAAGGTTAATATCGAGCAGGATCAGTTGTGGCATATCTTCACCAGAAAACTTTCCTTCCTTATGGAGGAATTGTAAGGCTTCTTCTCCGTCACGAACAACTGATATCTTATTTCTTAATTTAGCTTCTCTAAGTGCCTCAAGTGTGAGCACTATATCTCCTTCATTGTCCTCTACCAGCAGGATATGTATTTCAGACATACTCAACTTTTTTGAATTTTCTAATGGAGAAGACAAATGTGCTTCCTTTTCCCAACGTTGATTCCACATGGATAGATCCTCCATGCTTCTCAACGATCTTCTTGCAGATTGCCAGCCCTATTCCAGTACCAGAGTATTCAGTTTTGTTATGAAGCCGTTGAAAAATGATGAATATCTTTTCAAAGAACCGCTGGTCAATACCGAGTCCATTATCAGAGACTTTGAAAACCCAGTAATGTTCTTCCTCCGTACAACTGATCTCTATGCGGGGAGGTTCATCCCGGCGGTATTTGATGGCATTGCTTACAAGATTCTGAAGTAACTGTTGCATCTGCGTTTTTACGGCTATGATAGTTGCGAGCTCATTCAAAATAATTTCTCCACCAGATTCTTTCAATGCAAAAGTGAAGGTCGACGCAACCTCGCGGGCTATCTCATTCATATCTATCGATGTGGATATCTCCTTGGAAGTTCCCGCCCTCGAATACATTAACAGGTCCAGGATAAGTCTTTTCATTTGCTCCGCTCCACCAACTGCAAAATGGATGTATTGTTTTCCGGTCTCATCTAACAGGTCTTTGTACTTCTTCTCGAGTAGTTGTAAAAAACTACTCACCATCCGCAATGGTTCCTGTAGATCATGCGAAGCAACATAGGCAAATTGCTCAAGGTCTTTATTGGAAACCGAGAGCTCTTTAGCGCGTATGGAGAGCGTTTCATTGAGCTGACTTAATTTTTGTTCAGCTTCTACTTTTTTAGTGATGTCATGAGCTAACACGAGTCGTGCAATGCGTCCTTTGAAGTCAATATGACGTGAAGTAATATCCACGTAGATTACCTCTTTATTTTTTTTCATATGCCTCCAATAGCCGTTATAGATCACTCCACTACTTACCTCAGGAATTGTTCTATGGATTAGCAGCGCATTGATATCTTCTTGAGGTCTGATATCTTTAATAGTCATGCTCAAAAATTCTTCCCTGCTAAAACCATAGTGTGCTATGGCAGCGTCATTGACTTCCAGGAAGGTTAGTGTTTCGGCATCAAATACCCACGCAGGAAGCGGATTGCCGGAAAACAGCAGGCGATATTTTTCTTCTGACACCGCAAGCGCTTCTTCCGCGAGTTTTTTTTCTGTAATGTCCCTAAAATTATAGACAACGGCCTGTACACTGCCGTCATCAATCTGGTTAGTAATCGTGCCTTCAATCCAGATATAATTTTTTTCTTTATGAAGGAACCGGAAAAGCAGCGGTACAGATATTCTTTCCTTTAACAACAAATCTGATAAAATCAACTGCGCCCTCTCCTGGTCTGCTGGATGTAGATAATCTGTGAGTTTTTTGTCTTGCCGGTCATCGAGGGAATAGCCTGTCATTCGCTGCACTGAAGGACTTTGATAAATTATTTTTCCTTCGGCATCCGTAAGGCAAATCGCGTCGATACTATTTTCAAGTAAGGCCTTAAAGCGTTGTTCACTTTTAAATAGCTCTTCAGTACGTTGCTGAACTTTTTGCTCCAGGTCCTTGTAAAATTTTTGAATTTTATCATTTTGAAGTTTGAGCGGTGTAATGTCTTCTGAAATTCCTACAAGATATTGCGGGCTTCCACTCTCGTCTAAAACCGGAATTTTTCTAGTATGAAGCCAGCGATCTCCATTTCTGGTTGTTATTTTTTCCTCGGCAATATCCAACAGAACTTCCCCTGCGAATAATTGTTTGTCAGTGCGGATAATTTCTTCGGCTTGCTCAGCAGGAATCAGATCATAATCCGTTTTGCCGATAATATCATCTTTTGATAAGCCGAGGAGCCGTTCGCCATCTTTATTTATTTGGACAAACTGCAAGTTCTTTGCATCTTTTACAAAGATCATATTAGGCGCATTTTGGAAAATGGTATTTAAGAAGATGTTGCTTTCCTTCAATTCTTTTTCAACTTTTTTTCTTTCTTCAATTTCCCGCATCAGAATTCTGTCGGACCGGTTAAGCGAGGATGCCGTTTTTAATATCAGGAATATAAAAATGAGAATATTCACAGTTGCGAATAGGGCTGTGCCGAAGCTATTATTATATAAGCCGGATCTCTCGCCATACAAGCGCAGTAGTCCAAACGCGATCGGGAGAAAAATGGATATAGGCAAAAGCAAATGAATGATATGGGCGCCTCTGTAAGGCCCGGTGATTGCGGCCATCATGCCTTTATCACTTTCGGCGCATAAAATTCCTATCGATAATAACAGAAAGCAGATAGCAGTGTGAAACGCCATTGGTATAAACGGACGTATTTCCGAAATGGCATGCGCGCTATAAGTATAACCGACTATTGAAAGAAACGATATAAAAGCGGTGAGAACTATTAAAAAGTTCGAAACGTATATTGTATTTTTGCCTGTTGACCTGGCCATCACAAGCGAGGAGCCGATAAAAATGAAGTTTAAAGCTGAGTTAGGAGCGATTCGGTTGGGCCTGTTGTTTGCCAGTTCGTTCAGCAGCTTCGATTTATATAACCAATGATCGACTCCAGTATTGAAACTCGTAAAAACGAAGAGCAGTTTCAATAGGCCTACAGCGATTACGCATCCTGCAAATAGTTTAGCCAAATAGACATGTGACTTTTTCTGATCATCCCTGATCAAGAGCAGCAAGGACACTGCTGAGAGCATCAATGACATTGAGGTCATCGGATTCATTGCTATTAATTCCGGGATCGGATGTTTGAAACGTTCAATATCGAAATGCCAGCCCGCTATCGTCGTCACTGCGATCAGGATTACAACGATAGCAGTACCAGCAGAATAATTTTTAGAATTGTTCTGAAAAATAATTTCATTCAATGTCCTGATTCTATCTTTCAACATATCAGCACAATACTATTTGACGATAACCGGATTGGTACGTTCAGGTTATTTTATTGGTCTTTATATCGGGTACCAGGTTGCAACTGCGCAGAAACTTAAACTCCTGCCTTACTGTTGTGCCATAGTCAACAAAACACTGGTTTGAAGGCTTGCTATACCTGAAATATGCAGCACGGATCATTGCAGAGTCGTCAGGATCAGGTCCAATTTCATCATACGGGACTTTTGCCGTGCGTATCTAATATCGTTTAAACAAACGATACCTCAGTTTCCGAAAGCTGGCCGACTCACAATTCCACTTCACAAACATTGACCAAAACAACCGATTCTAATTATCATTTAGCCAATATAATAACATTTAATTGGTGGAAAAAAATACTTATAAGTGCAAACGACTAGACCACTCGTTCCGAGGCCTAAGTACAAAAACGTAGAAAAATAGTTAATGCGCAGTTAACCAGTTTTCGCCTGCACCGATCTCTGCTTCGACAGGAACACCGTTTGGCAGTGGGAGTGCTGTTCGCATGCAATCAATAATGATTGGTTGAATAATCTCTGCTTCGTCCTTAAGTGCATCGAACACTAATTCGTCATGCACCTGCAAGATCATTTTTGATTTGAATTTTCTTTCCTCGAACACCTGGTGTATTTTAACCATCGCCAGCTTTATCATATCGGCTGCGGTTCCCTGGATCGGCGAGTTGATCGCATTTCGTTCTGCAAAACTCCTGATCGTGAAATTCGCTGAATTGATGTCGCGGAGCCAACGTTTTCTTCCCATCAATGTTTGCACATATCCACGCTCACGCGCAAAATTGATGGTGTCATCCATATATTTTTGGATATTAGCGAACTGCTTTTTGTAATTATCTATGATCTGCTTTGCTTCGGCGCGGCTGATGCCAAGGTTGTCGGCCAACCCAAAGGCACCCTGGCCATAAATGATTCCAAAGTTTACACTCTTCGCTTTGTATCGCATCTCCTTAGTTACATCCGCCTCCCCAACATCATACACTTTTGCAGCCGTTGCGGTGTGTATATCTTTTCGTTGCTTGAATGCATCTCCCATGGCCGGGTCACCACTGATAGCAGCTACGATCCTCAATTCTATCTGAGAGTAATCTGCCGACAATAGGATATGATTTTCATCCCGCGGAATAAACGCTTTCCTGATCTCTCTTCCTTTTTCTGTACGAACAGGTATATTTTGAAGGTTTGGATTGATACTCGACAGCCTGCCCGTAACGGCAACCGCCTGCGCATAAGATGTATGAACCCGCCCAGTTTTACGGTTCACCATCTCCGGCAGTGCGTCCACATACGTCGATTTCAGTTTTGTAAGCTCGCGATAAGTAAGAATTTCATTTACTATCGAGTTTTGATGTGCGAGCTTTAACAATACATCCTCCCCTGTAGCGTACTGGCCTGTTTTTGTTTTTCTTGCTTTGGGATCAAGTTGAAGTTTGTCGAATAATACTTCGCCCAATTGTCGGGGCGAGGAAAGATTGAAGCGTATTCCGGCCTGCTCATACACCAGTTCTTCAGACCTTTTCGCCTCATTATCGAGCTGTCGGGAATATTCATTCAAAAAGTCCATATCGACCTTGACACCTTCAAATTCCATATCAGATAGCACTTTTACCAAAGGATTCTCGACTTCGCGAAAGACTTTTTCAACTTTTTTTCTTTCCAGTAACGCGGTAAAATTGTTTTTCAACTGCAATGTTATGTCTGCATCTTCAGCCGCAAAATCTTTAATCTTCTCTACAGGCACATCTCGCAAACTTCCCTGGTTCTTTCCTTTTTTTCCAATCAGCTCTTCAATGTGTATCGGTTCATAG
>DAINQQ010000055.1:9409-27569 GCA_036742645.1 Flavitalea sp. | reverse complement strand
AAAGTCCTTCCGGTTATAGGAAATAAGGAGCTTTTTAAGGACCTATTCAGACCTGGCATGTCAGACTTCATACTTCAAACTTGTATCTCTTACACCATACATCTCAAATCACCTGCTTGCAAATTCCTGTGTCCAGTAACTGCCTACCCGCGCTACTCCCATTTCTCGAAACAAGGGGCTCATAATATTTTTACAATGACCTTCGCTTTTTAACCATCCATCCATTACGGTCTGCTCGTTTGAATAACCTTTAGCAATGTTTTCGCCATACGCCTTCCATGCATACCCTGCGGCGTTGATTCTGTCGCCTGCAGTCGACCCATTAAGTCCCGTATGATTGAGATAATTATTAGAATTCATTTCGTTACTATGATTGAAGGCAGCCGTTGTGAGTTGATCGTTCCAGGTGATTGCTGCCACCGGTGCCATAACGGTCGAGCCACAGGTACAACCTGTTTGCCGTACAGTATTAACCAGTTGAATTAGCGTTGTTTTATTGACAGTACCAGACGGATTTCCCGTAGGATTTGTTTCCGCGGGGGTGTTATCTGAACCATTCTTCTTTTGACAGGAAAGAAGACCTAATGAACCGCAAAATATCAGCAATAGCCATATTCGTTGACAGGGCATAGAAATTTTAGACCGGATAACTCATAAAGCTTACCATTTATTGTAAAAATTTTGCCAATTCCGTTTGGTATTCCTTTGCAGCGGAGGCAGCATGATTGGCAAAGTCCTTCTCGCCTGACACGAAGATGATTGCACGGCTTGCATTTATCAACAAACCCACGTCTTTATTCATTGCCTTTTCAGAAACCTCCTTCAGACTACCGCCTTGTGCACCGACGCCGGGAACCAGGTAAAAATAATCCGGCGTTTGTTCGCGGATATTAATCAACTCATCAGATTGGGTAGCCCCGACTACAAACATTAAGTTATCGGGTGTCCCCCATGTACAAGCTTTCCTCAACACTTCTTCATACAGGTAGTTTGTCTGACGTCTTATAGTATGAACTCCTTCGTTGAGAATTTCAATCTCAGTAGTGATTTTTTTTAGCTCAAAGTCGGCTGCACCAGGATTTGACGTGAGGCCAAGCAATATCACCCACTTGTTTTTATATTCAAGAAAGGGTAACACACTATCGCTTCCCATATAAGGAGCTACTGTAACGGCATCAAAATTCAACGTTTCAAAAAAAGCCCTGGCGTATTGAGAAGACGTGTTTCCTATATCGCCTCTCTTAGCATCGGCGATTTTGAAATGAGTTGATGGAATATAATTGACGGTTTTCTCCATCGCCTCCCAACCCTTTACACCGAGTGCCTCATAGAAAGCAGTATTGATCTTATACCCGACACAGTACTCCAGGGTAGCATCAATGATCTGCCTGTTAAATTGAAACACTGGATCTGCATTCGATAAAAGATGCCTGGGAATCTTAGTAATATCCGAATCAAGGCCAATACATAGATATGTTTTCTTCTGTCGTATCTGATCAATCAATTGATGGCGTGTCATGGCGGCGAAGATAAAAGTTTAAAGTTTAAGGTTTAAGGTTAGAGTTTGAAGTACCAAGGGCGAAGTCCTAAATAAGGAATACAAAATAATAGAAACTAAAAAGCCGACCTGGAGTGATCTATGTTTTTGTTTTTCAGTGTCAAAATTTATCACCTCGCAGTTCATACTTCTACGTGAAATTTTAAACTTTAAACCTTAACCATTCAAGATTAAACTTCTAACGATCTCCCCAAACCTCCAAACTTCTTCAAAGCGATTATATAGAGGAACAGGAGCGATACGGATTACGTTGGGTTCACGCCAATCGGCGAAAACTCCCTGGTTAGATAGTCCGTCAAAAATTGATTTTCCATTTTTCAGCATGAGCATTGAAACCTGGCAACCTCTTTCAAAAATGTTCTGCGGTGTTAGGATCTCAATGAGCTTTTCATCTGAATCTTTGTTAATTGAACTCAAAATAAATAGCAGGTATTCACTTAACTGCTTTCCTTTTTTAAACAATCTCTGAACGCCTGCCTCTTCGAAAATATCAAGTGACGCCTTGTGACAGGCGTATAGTATCATGGATGGCGTACTCAGTTGCCAACCCTCTGCGCTTTCAATAGGCTGAAAGCCCTTTTCCATGTTAAACCTTGTTTCTTTCTGATAGCCCCACCATCCGCCAAATCGATGCAATGCGGGGTCCTTATGAAAACGTTCATGAATATACACGCCACCGACGGCGCCAGGGCCTGAGTTCAAATACTTATAGCTGCACCAACACGCGAAATCTACGTTCCAGTCGTGCAGAGAAAGAGCAACATTGCCTGCAGCATGCGCAAGGTCATAGCCTGCAATCGAGCCGGCATCATGTGCTGCTGCCGTTATTTCTTTCAAATCAAATAGCTGGCCAGTATAATAGTTAACGCCTCCAAGTAACACCAACGCTAGGTCGTCTTTGTGGTGCCGGATCGTTGCGAGAATATCTTCGGTTCGCACCACATGCTCGCCATTACGGGGCGATACTTCGATCAATACTTCATCAGGATCAAGTCCACAGCGTTTCAGATGTGTTTCAAACATATACTGATCACTTGGAAATGCTTTCGCCTCACACAGTATTTTTTTTCTCCTACCTACAGGCTGATAGAAGCTAACCATCATTAGGTGAAGATTAACCGTTAATTGGTTCATGACCACCACTTCATGAGGCAATGCACCAACAATCACGGATAGGGTTTTCAGCAACTGGTCGTGATAACGCAACCATGGATTTTCTCTATCAAAAAAACCTTCTACACCATGGCTCGCCCATTGATCGAGTATTTGTTGAATATATTCAGAAGTGGATACAGGCTGCAAGCCCAAAGAGTTTCCAAGAAAGTATATTTGCTCTTCATCATCTTTTTTCGGAATAATGAATTTATCTCTGAAACGAGTCAACTCATCATTCGCATCAAGTTCTTTAGCAAAGGCTACTGAATTTTGAAATTCCATAGTATGCAAATCATTAAAAGAAAGGTGGTAAGAAATCAGGACTCAATAGGGGAATAACAAAATCCGCAAGCACATGTCATATGGACCCTACCCGTCCACCATCCACCTGGATACTCACCCCGTTCACATAAGAAGCGGCCGGGGTCGCAAGGAAGGCAGCCATTGCTGCAATCTCGGAAGCTTCACCGAATCGTTTCATGGGAATATCGTGCATCATCTCTCTTTCTATTATATCGTTCGCAACATTTCTTTTCGAAGCATTTGTTTGAATAAGACTTCTAAGTCGCTGCGTTCCGGTGTAACCTGGCAGCACGTTGTTTACCGTGATATTAAATTCACCTAATTCATTTGCCATTGTCTTTGCCCATGAAGCTACACCTCCACGAATAGTGTTTGAAACTCCTAAATTTTTATTTGGAATCTTAACAGAAGTAGAGATAATATTAATTATCCGACCGTATCGCGCTTCTTTCATTCCGGGAACAACTGCTTTAGCCAAAATATGATTACAGATCAAATGCTGATTGAAAGCCGTTATAAATTCATCTTCACGCGCATCAATGATCGGCCCAGGAGGCGGACCGCCGGTGTTGTTAATGAGAATTTGAACAGGTTGTGCCGCAACGATTGCGTTAATTACCGCGCTTAACTGTTCTGGCTTCGAAAATTCTGCAACATTGTAAGAATGTAATTGCCTGTTTCCAATATCTAATTTTTGAACAGCTTCCTGTAACGAAGACTCATTCCTGGAAAGTAATATACAATTAGCCCCAAGTAAGGCAAGTTCTTCTGCAGTAGCCAACCCTATGCCCTGTGTACTTCCGCAAACAACAGCCGTTTTTCCTTCGAGTGAAAGATTCATAAGAAAATCGATTTATGAATTCAAACGTAAGCAATAAGTAGGAAATATTGGGATGTAGGATGCGGGAATAAGGATAAGTACGAAATACGAAGTACGATGTACTACGCGGGGTGGAGAATGCAAATGTTGTATAATCCAAGGTAGTCACTATTCACTATCCCCCATCCACCATTCCATTCGATTCACTATTCACAATTTACAACTAACCATTCACCACTGACAACTCACCACTTACTTCCCGAAAAGATCCGGGTAATCAGTAATGATTCCATCTACCTTCATTCCCCGCAGTTTGTCCATTGTTGCCTTGTCATTTACCGTCCACGGAATGATCTTCATCTTTCGGGCATGACATTTCTCGATTAGTTCGTTACTTACTAAACTATAGTGCGGACTGTAAATTGTTGGAAGAAAGCTCAACTCGCTGAGTTGGGTTTCTAATAAGCGTTTATCAGTGTCTTCGATTAGAGCGGCGGTTTTAATATGTGGATATTTCCTTTTCATTATTTGTAGCGTCCGGAAATCAAAGGATTGTATAATTACTCTTTCAGCAATTCTTTTTTGATTGATAACCTGAATTACCAGATCAGTGAACTCTTCTGGTGCGGGATGAAAGATATGATCAGTCAGTGGTTGCAACTTTGTTTCGATATTATAAAACGGCGCCGGGATACTGTGTGCGCGGCAAAATTTCTCAACAGTATCAATTACATCTGATAGCAGTGGTTTTTTTACTGGCAGTTTTTGTTGCTGTGAAAACCGGGGATGAGGCTTTATTCCAACATCGAATTGCTGCGTCTCGAAGTACGTCATCTGGAAGATATTGAACCCCCTTTCTTCTGACATTTCAACCGGCCTGCCGTCTTGCTTTGTGGAGATGTCGTGACTGAAGAAAGGCTCATGCGAAATGATCACCTGTTTGTCTTTAGTAATGACCGCGTCCATTTCTAAAGTGGTCACCCGTAATTCGAGCGCCTTGATCATCGCGGGAATTGTATTTTCGGGCATAAGGCCGCGGCAACCGCGGTGACCTTGCTTATCAAATACAGGTAATATCGAAGACTCAGATTTTTTCACAACATGACAGGCTACGACAATGCCAATAACTAATATCAATTCAACCAGGTCCCTGATTCTCATAGCACAAGATTACAGAGTGTGGATTATAAACGGTTCGTATCCGTTTTAAATAATTGTGAAGTTCTCTTTTGCATTTCAGATGCTATTTGCCGTGAGTCATCGTCAGATTGTTGCAACTTATCAATGATGGAATGATAACTTTTTTCATCCCTGTTCTGGCTAAGCTTAAAAACGTTATCAATAGACGTCACTTCAATCTCAAAAGCAACGATGGCTTTTACCATCTTTTGCACATAATCTGTCGGAAGCTTCTCAAACAAAGAAGGAGAATCAGGATTATTTTCAAAATGACTCGTCGTCCGTTGAAGTATGTTTAATAACTCTTGTTCACCCTGAAAGGAGAGCAAGCCTTTCACATGCACGCTCATATAATTCCAGGTAGAACCCTGCCTGGGATCTGTGTATAGACTGGCGCTTACATAAGTGTGTGGCCCTGTGAAAACTGCGAGTACGTTCTTGTTCGCCAGAAATGCCTTATGATGATCAGTTTGTTTCATCATGTGACCAGTCAGAAATAATTTTCCATCACGCTCGTCAATAAATACCGGAATCTGCGTCGCAACGGGTTTGTTATCCGAATCACATCCTGTTAAAAAAGTAAAAGGATGTGTACGCATAAATTCCAACACAACAGTCTGATCTTCTTCTTTGAAGTATGGTAAATTATACATTGTCGCGAAGATAAATAAACCCGACGTAACTAATACTTTTGACATATCGAAAACGTTTTTTACTTTGAAGCACTCACGTTTCGATGAGGTAGTATAGACGACGATTAAATTTCGCTCAGTAGCGAACAAAGCGATGAAGTGTGCGACGCAACGAAAGTTAAATAGTAAAATCTCTGCCTGGCCCACAATTTTCTAAATGCGGAAACACCCCCGAACCAATAATTACCAAAATGTCATTTTGATTTTAGTTTGCTATGTGAAAACTGTGTTCCCGGTATCTATGTGATAAGAGAAGGGTCTACCACATAGACGCATACGAAACATAGGTGAAGGAAAAAAGTATCATTTTCTTTGACGTGTTGAGTAATTATTTAATTGTAGGAATCATTCCCCTCACACCCACATCAATAACAGGCCCAATCCAGATACTACATTAGCCTATCATCACATCATTCTAAAATTTCTACAACCTTCGGTGCAGACATTTGGGCGTTACGCATGGCAATGCTCCTGGCGGTTAATCCCGCGAAATCAACAAAGGCCTGTTGACTGATTTTGTCGTCGCTTACCATCACTGGTATTCCGATATCACCGCCCTCGCGGATGCTTTGTACCAACGGTATCTGTCCGAGGAAAGGAATATCATAATCTTCGGCTAACCGTTTTCCTCCTTCTTTTCCAAAGATGAAATATTTATTATTCGGAAGTTCTGCCGGAGTGAAGTAGCTCATGTTCTCTACCAATCCAATGATTGGAACTTTTATCTGTGGTTGATTGAACATGGCAATAGCTTTTTTTGCATCAGCTAAAGCAACATCCTGCGGAGTTGTAACAACAACCACACCAGTTACAGGAACTGTTTGCACCAGCGTTAAATGAATATCACCAGTACCAGGTGGCATGTCGATGACAAGATAATCGAGTTCGTCCCAGAATACTTCTGTTACAAATTGTTTGATAGCACTACTTGCCATTGGACCGCGCCATATGACCGCATTTTTTTCATCAACAAGTAATCCAATGCTCATCAATTTAATCCCATAACGCTGCAGCGGAACGATCATACCTTTGCCTTCATTATTCACCATCATTGGCCGTTCACCACGTACACCAAACATAATCGGTACACTAGGCCCATAAATATCTGCATCCATCAGGCCAACTGTTGCTCCGCCCTGAGAAAGTGCTAGTGCAAGGTTTGATGCTACCGTACTTTTTCCAACACCTCCCTTTCCACTCACTACGGCAATTATATTTTTTACCTTTGGTAGAACAGCCTGTGCATCTTTACGATTAGTGGTTGTATTGGATGTAAAGTTCACCAGTACAGTTACTTCTTTACTCACCAGTAATTTAATTGCATTCACACATGCGTTTCTAATCATATCTTTTAACGGACATGCAGGAGTTGTCAACACAACAGTAAAAGAAACATCATTTCCATTAATCACGATATCCTTTACCATATTTAGTGTCACCAGGTCCTTCCCCAAATCGGGCTCCTGTACATTACTTAGCGCCTCTAATACTTTCTCTTTAGTAATCATTCTAGGTGTTTTGTTAAAAATCCGGTCTGACCGCAAAATTAGCCAATAGGCTCTGCATTTCTTCTATGTATTTTGGGGTTAGTCTGTATATTTGGAACCCAATGAAACGAATTCTACTTATCAGTTTCCTGCTTATCACTGCTACTCCTTTCATCGCGAATGCACAGTTTGAAAAATTGAAGGATTCGGTGGTTCAGTTATTCGGTGTTGTTATGACAGCAGACAGCTTACAAGGAATTCCTTCAGTAAGTATCGTGGTTAGGGGGCAAAACAGGGGAACTGTGACAAATGATCAGGGTGTGTTTTCTATTGTGGTGCTTAAGGGAGATCAGATAGAATTCAGTTCAATTGGTTACAAGTCGAAACTTGTAGATATCCCAAGAGACATAGAAGGGAATCAATACAGCATGATTCAGTTGATGGTAACCGATACAGTTTATCTCCCCGCAACGATCATCAGGCCGCGACCAACAAGAGAACAATTTGAAAGAGATTTTCTTAATACCGATGTACCGGCTGATAATATCGAAATTGCCAGGCAAAATACTGAAGAATCGAAACGACGCATTTTATCCAAAGCACTCCCTGCAGATGGTGGCGAAGCAACGAATTACAGTCTCAGTAATAATGCACGAAGATATTATCATGCCGGACAGGCACCTCCTCAAAATATCTTTAACCCCTTCGCGTGGAATGAGTTCATAAAAGCGTGGAAACGGGGAGACTATAAGAAGAAATAATTTTTCCCATTTTAAGTTCGAGTCCGGAGTCATAAAGAGAAATAATTTTTCTTACGTTCTTAAGTTTGCGTGTGCAGCACCAGTCCGACTTGGCAGACTTCGGTCGTTTGTGAGTTAACATGTGATTCGCTGCTTCCTTATAATTTGTGTAAGGATGGTTTTTTTTCCAGGTAATTCTTCAACAACTCAAGTGTTTGAGGCCAGGCTTTTACTACTGCGTCATAATACCAATCCCAATCACCACCATACTTATAACCTGACTGTACAACTCCTACCTTGGTCAACTTATCATCTGTTGCAATAAGGTCTATTTCAAGTTCCATCGGTCCAAGGATTTTCTTGTCCGGATTCAGGTACACAAAATTTTTTATCATCAGGTACTCACCAGGGGTCAGTTCTTCAATGACACCAGTAGAAATATATTTGATGCCTTGTTCGCTGATATTCCAGGCAAGTGTATATACACCGCCTGCCTTAGGCTCTATGAGAGAGCGTTCAACTCCCCACCATACTTTGAGATGTTCCTGGTTTAAAAATGCGGGCAATATTTTTTCTGGCCGTGCATTGATTTCGATCGAAGCTGCTACCAATCGCATAAATACAGGATTTGACGATTAATTTTCAACAAACCGGTTTCCAGTTTCAAATTTTTAGGCAACCCTTGCAGTAAACGATCTCGCAGGGATGCTTTATAACATATTAAAGATACTTTTGTCATTCGTATCTTAAAATTAATATGAATTATGATTCGTATAGTTTCGATCATTGGAGCTGGCACAATGGGAAACGGGATAGCTCACGTATTCGCCCAATCGGGATTTACCGCGCAACTTATTGACGTAAATAAGGCTCAGCTTGAAAAAGCTGTTCAAACAATCACCAGGAACATTGACAGACAAGTTGCGAAAGGCACTGTGACAGAGGAGCAAAAGAAAACATCTCTGCAAAACATCTTAACGTTTAGTGATCTGAAAGAAGGAGTTCAAAACGCTGACCTGGTTGTAGAAGCAGCTACTGAAAACGCTGAACTCAAACTAAAGATATTTAAGCAGCTGGACGAATCGGCGCCGATGCATTGTGTACTCGCTACGAATACATCCTCAATATCCATCACTAAAATAGCAGCTTCTACAAGTCGCCCGGACAAGGTGATAGGAATGCATTTTATGAACCCAGTGCCCGTTATGAGGCTTGTGGAAGTTATCAACGGTTATGCAACTGATAAGAGAGTGACAGAAACAATTGTTGCGCTTAGCAAGCAATTGAACAAGATCCCATGTGTGGTGAATGACTATCCAGGATTCATTGCAAACCGTATTTTAATGCCGATGATCAACGAAGCTATCTATAGCTTATACGAAGGAGTGGCAGGCATTGAAGAAATTGATTCCATTATGAAACTTGGAATGTCCCATCCAATGGGCCCACTACAACTTGCAGATTTTATTGGTTTGGATGTATGCCATTCCATTATGCATGTGCTATATGAGGGATTGGGCAATCAAAAGTATGCACCATGTCCCTTACTGACGAACATGGTTACTGCAGGCAACCTGGGTATTAAAACGGGAGAAGGCTTTTATAAATATGCAGAAGGGAGCAGGGAACTCATTGTTAGTGAAAAATTCAAGAGAAATTGACCGAGGACTTCAGGCTAAAGATGTATTCCAAAAGTTGTCACTAACAATTCGTCACAGCATATCAAACTACTTTTACCGCTCCAAAATCCCCTGTTTGGGGTATTGACATATCCTTTCATAGAAGTTATCTTTATAATTGTTTTTGATAAGTAAAGCGCATTCGGCAATCACATCGAGAAAGATCATCCTGGCCTACTCGCGATTTTCTGGCAGTATCATGCTTTGCAAAGTTCTTCCGTGAAAATTTTAATCGCGATATATGCGACATTTTATTATTGTTTTTATTATCCTGCTATGCCAGGAAGTAAACGCCCAGCCGGTCCCGGTTACACCGAGAGCAAAAGTGACTCCCGAAAATATTGACAGCATTATTTCTTTTGAAAACCAGTTTTCACAGAATAGTACAAAGCCAGCACCACCGGGTAAAAAATCTTTCGAATTCAAGTCCGGGAATAAAAAAATCCTGTTTATAGCTGGACACGCTACCGCTCATAAAAGGGAAGGACAGATCAAACCTGCAGACTCTGGAACAGGGTCTATGGCAGTTTCCTTAAACAAACTACTGCGCGTACCCGCGTTGTACACAACTTTTTTATCACTGTCCGATCCCAATTTTGAGGACGCCAATGAGTTCAAGGATTCGCTGGCGAAGCTTCTGATCAAAATAAAACCAGTCTTTGTGATCGATCTGCATGGTTCAAATTCCTTTCGGCCTTATGATATTGATTTCGGAACGATGAATAGAAAATCGTTTCTGAACAGAAAAGACATGCTTGACACTCTTAAGGTTTTTTTGAAAAATGAAGGACTTATAAATCAATCGCAAGATTTTTTTTCTGCAGAACAAAATCAAACGATCACCAAGTTCGTATCGAACAAAGGGTTTCCTTGTATTCAGCTTGAAATTAATTCCAACTATATCTCTGCAAAAGATGGAGATTTATTTGGGCAAAAAACAGCACAACTTTTGCAGGCACTCATCCGATTTGTCGAGAGCCAGTCAAACTAAAGGAAGCATAATAAATATTATTAAATATTATTATTGGAAGAAAGAGCCACACGCTTTCATTCAAACATCAGCCTTACTTCTTCTTCAAGTGCTTGGCCTTTGTAGCCTTTTCGTTGTGGGTGGTATCGTTCCCTTTCGTCATCTGTTCTTCATTCTCGCGACTGTCTAAATTGTCACGTATTTCTGGTCTGGGCTTATTCGACATACCCTGTTTGCTTTGCTTTGTATTTTGACTTCTGGACTGTTTCATAGAAGTTTTTTTTATGAGGGACTAAAAAAATTATACCAGAAGACTCTACTTTGATAAGTTATCGAAAGGCAGGATTATTGCACTCGTTAAATTCAAAGTATTTCCGATGAAATGGCGGCTTTTACTATTCCTGCTGATACACTTTCTTTTCGCAAACCGGATGCAGGCGCAAAGCGAAAAGCTAATTCCACTCGACCCACTTTTAGAAAATTACGCCTATCCGTTTCCAGTAAAATTTATTGCGCTATCCGTCCAAAAGGAAACATACAGGATGGCTTATATGGATCTGCACCCTGATCAGCCAAATGGAAAAACAGTGCTGCTATTGCATGGAAAGAATTTCAGCGGAGCTTACTGGAAGCAAACGGCCGAGGCACTGCAGAAAGCCGGCTATCGGGTTATTATGCCCGACCAACTCGGCTTCGGAAAATCCTCGAAACCGGCGAATGTTCAGTATAGTTTTCACATGCTGGCCTTAAATACAAAGAATCTGCTGGATTCTCTGCAGGTCACAAAAGCCGCTATACTGGGTCATTCAATGGGCGGCATGTTGGCTACGCGGTTCGCATTGATGTTTCCTCAGATAGCCGAGAAATTAATATTAGAGAATCCAATTGGTCTCGAAGACTGGAAAGTAAAAGTTCCTTATCAGAGCATTGACGCGGCTTATAGAAATGAGCTTTCACAGAACTATGAGAAGATCAAAAAATACCAGCAGGAAAACTACTATCATGGCCAGTGGAAACCTGAATATGACAAATGGGTCACCATGTTGGCCGGTTGGACACTTCATCCAGAATATGAACAAGTAGCATGGAATTCAGCCCTCACTTATGATATGATCTTTACTCAGCCTGTTGTGTACGAATTCCAGCATATTAAGACACCGACTCTGCTGATCATCGGTCAGTTGGATAGAACTGCCTTGGGTAAGCAGCAGGTTCCCGAGGAGTTCAGAACGACTATGGGAAATTACCCCAGGCTTGGAAAAGAAACGAAGCAAAAGATTGTGGGCTCCCAGTTAGTTGAGTTGGACAAAGTCGGTCATCTCCCTCATATAGAAGCGTTTGACCGGTTTATCAATCCTTTGTTGGATTTTTTAACGCAATAAAGCTCTTTACAGCAAAGTCCATTTTCCGCAGCTGATTTTTCTCAGAGCAGATGTTTTTCTTCACTATTTTAGTAAAAGCGAGAGAGCCTATAAATCACCTTTCCGTGGCATTTTAAAAACCCATGTATTTGATTATTTTAGCAGACTTAACATTTTAAACTCTATGTGTGGAATTGTGGCTTATATCGGTCCGCGGGAGGCGTACCCCATTATATTGAAAGGCCTGAAACGGCTCGAGTACCGCGGATACGATAGCGCCGGCGTTGCTTTGCTCAATAGTGGATTAAAGGTCTATAAGAAGAAGGGCAAGGTGGCAGATCTGGAAGACACGTTGGTCGGCAAAGACCTGCACGCTACAATCGGTATCGGTCATACGAGATGGGCAACCCATGGCGAACCCAGCGACAGGAACGCGCATCCTCACGTGTCTGCCAATGGGAAATTGTCAATGATCCACAATGGCATTATTGAAAACTATGGCCAGTTGAAACAGGAGTTGGAGAACAAAGGCTACACCTTCAATAGCGACACCGATACTGAAATACTACTAAAATTTATTGAGGATATTCAGACTAACAATAAGTCAGGCCTGGAAGAAGCAGTCCGCATAGCTCTCAAAAGAGTCGTTGGAGCGTATGTAATTGTGATTATTGATGAGGATAATCCAGAAACACTCATAGCCGCCCGTAAGGGAAGCCCGCTCGTTATTGGAATTGGAAAAGGTGAACATTTTCTCGCATCAGACGCTTCACCAATCATAGAATATACCAAAGAAGTTGTTTACGTAAATGACTATGAGCTGGCGATTATCAAGCCGGATGAACTGATATTGAAGAACCTTGGTAACGAAAAAGTAACCCCATTTATCCAAAAACTTGACCTCGAACTGGCAGCTATTGAAAAAGGTGGTTATGACCATTTCATGCTCAAGGAAATCTTCGAGCAGCCCGATACCATATTTGACTGTTTGAGAGGACGCCTTGATGCGAATGCGGGAACCATCACGATGGCTGGTGTGCAGAATCATATAGAGCAGTTGAAAAATGCAAACCGGATCATCATTATCGCCTGTGGTACTAGCTGGCATGCTGGGTTGATTGCAGAATATATCATGGAGGAATTGTGCCGGACGCCTGTAGAAGTGGAATATGCGTCCGAATTCCGTTATAGAAATCCCGTGATTCATAAGGGAGACGTTATCATTGCGATTTCTCAAAGTGGTGAAACGGCTGATACGATCGTGGCCATTGAAAAAGCCAAAGAACATGGGGCTTTTATTTTTGGTGTTGTGAACGCTGTGGGTTCGTCAATAGCCCGAATCTCGCATGCCGGAGCGTATACCCATGCCGGTCCTGAGATTGGCGTCGCCAGTACCAAGGCATTTACAGGCCAGCTGGTTGTTTTGATCATGATTGCCCTGAAAATCGCAATCGAAAAAAGAACGATCGATCAGAAAAGATACCTGAACTTGTTGAATGAACTGCAGGAATTGCCCGAGAAAATCAAACTGATGTTGGCGGAGAAGGATGTGATACGTACAGTCGCCGAGAAATATAAGGATGCAACAGACGCTTTATACTTGGGAAGAGGATATAACTTTCCTGTAGCTTTGGAGGGAGCCCTGAAATTGAAGGAGATCTCTTATATCCATGCAGAGGGTTATCCAGCCGCGGAAATGAAGCATGGTCCTATAGCATTGGTACAGGAAACCCTTCCCGTTGTTTTTGTGGCTACAAAAGATTCTTACCACGAAAAAATCGTTAGCAATATCCAGGAGATAAAGGCCCGAAAAGGCAAAGTGATTGCCGTCATTACGGAAAGTGACGAAATAATTACCAAAATGGCCGATGACGTTATTAAGGTTCCTGAAGCGGACGAAATTGTAGCGCCCGTTTTAAGCACTATTCCGATGCAACTTCTTGCTTACTATATTGGAGTTGCCAAAGGGTACGATGTCGACAAACCAAGAAACCTTGCAAAGTCTGTAACGGTCGAGTAGAGTCTGCGTAAGTAGTCCTGAGGCGGTGCCCCAGAATTGATACCACTGATGCAGACGCGCGAGTCAACGGCCAGTCCATTATCTTTCCAAATAATTATTATGGATTATGCGTTAATTTGACAAACGAGTTGCTCTACGTTCAATGTCCATTGTCGTTTGATATCCATTGTTCATTGTTCATTATTCATTGTTCATTGTTCACCACCTACCATCCATGAATACGATAAAGAAGAATCCGGTACAAAGTTTAGGATACAACTTTATACCCGCAGACTTTATGCCCAAGGGTAAAGATGAATACTATCTCCGAAATGCTCAAAATGTCAATGGAATTAAATACCGGCAACTGACAGCGTACGAAATTGAAGTACTTGTGCGTAACCGGAATACTTCAGACAACTGGAATAATATTCTTGTTTCTAATGCCTTCAATCCCGAGCTGGTACAGAATTGTAAATTTTATGGGCTTGTTCGCATCGGAAAGCTGGAACCGTTCTATGTGGAATTTAAGAACTTGCGCAGGCCCGTAGGTTTTTATAACAGTACAATCATTAGTTGTGACTTCGGTGATAATGTAGTTATCGACAATGTAACCTATATCTCGCATTATATTGTTGGCAACGAAGTAATCATTATTAATGTAAACGAAGCTGCTACTACCGATTACGCAAAATTCGGAAATGGTATAGTGAAGGATGGAGAAGCTGAAGAAATACGTATCTGGCTTGAAGTATGTAACGAGAATGGTGGGCGCAAGATCATGCCATTTGCTGGCATGTTGCCGGGGGATGCATATCTATGGACCAGGTTCCGCAATAACGATACTTTACAAAAGAAATTCAAAGAATTCAGCACAAAAAAATCCGACAATCGAAGAGGTTACTATGGAACCATTGGCGATAGAACGGTGATCAAAAATTGCAGGATTTTAAAGGACGTGAATATTGGCAGCGATGCGTATATAAAAGGCGCTAACAAAATAAAGAATGTAACTATTAATTCTTCTGCCAAAGCAATGACACAGATTGGCGAAGGCTGCGAACTGGTAAATGGAATCATTGATCATGGCTGCAGGATCTTTTATGGGGTTAAAGCAGTAAGATTTTTTATGGCCTCGCATTCGCAGTTGAAGTATGGAGCAAGACTTATCAACTCATATTTAGGGAATAACTCGACGATCTCGTGTTGCGAGGTATTAAATTCACTGATCTTTCCCTCTCATGAGCAACACCATAATAATTCTTTTCTCTGCGCCGCTTTGCTGAACGGACAAACCAATATTGCAGCGGGTGCTACGATTGGATCAAATCATAACTCACGTGGTGCCGATGGTGAGATGGTAGCTGGTCGCGGCTTTTGGCCGGGTTTATGCGTAAGCCTGAAACACAATTCAAAATTCGCCTCCTTTACTATTCTTGCAAAGGGCGATTATCCGGCAGAGTTAAATATACCAGTACCATTTTCTTTGGTTAGCAACGAGGTTCATACGAACGAATTGGTGGTAATGCCTGGTTATTGGTTTCAACACAATCTGTATGCATTAGCTCGCAATTCATGGAAATACGTTGACCGGGACAAAAGAGATCATAAAATACAGAATATTGAATTCAATTACCTGGCACCAGACTCTATTAATGAAATCGTCAGTTCGTTAACTTTGTTCCAAAAGCTTGCTGGAACAGCTTATCTAAAAAAGGAAGGAAACAAGCATGAGATCTCAGACGAAAATGCAATAAGGGTTGGTAAAGAGTTACTCGAATCAAATGCGTCTATTGTTAATGAGTTGAATATTGTGGCTGAAAATTTTGAAAATAGCGGCCGTACAGTCAGACTAGTCAAAGTTTTACCGTGCTATCAAATCTTTAAGGATTTAGTGAGCTATTATGCAGTTCACCAGCTGATCGAATATATAAATGCAAATAACTTCTCGAGCCTGGAAGACTTACAGGCCAGTTTGCCAACCAGGCCTGTAATCACAAGATGGATAAATGTCGGAGGACAGCTCATTCCCCAGCAGGAGATTGATAAACTGCTCCGAAATATCCAGTCGAACAAAATAAAAGGCTGGCATGAAGTACACGAATTTTACAAGGAACAGGGCGAGACCTACCATGAACAAAAGTTGCATCACGCAATTGCCGCCTTGAAGGAAACGCACGGTATCCAGTTGAAAAAGATATCGGCTTCGGTATTCGAGAATATGTTACAGAAAAATCTTCTCACGAGGGAGTGGTTGGTGAATCAAATCTACGCTGCAAGAGCAAAGGACTATAAAAATCCTTTCCGGAAAATGGTTTATGAAAATGAAGAGGAAATGAATAAGATTTTGGGCAGTATTCGTGATAATGGTTTTATCAAGCATGAAACGGAATCTTTATCTGCCTACAAAAAGAATATTGCAACCATCCTGAAAAAAATAACTTCAAACAAAGCGAGGACGACCAAGATTTCAATTCCGGCTGGCTGATTATTACAACTGGTTCGGAATTTAAGTGCAATTCGTGTGTATCTAGCGGATGGAACAGTTCAGGAAAGTTTGTCTGTTCGACATAAGAACATAATTATCGCATGCACCTGGATTCCAGTTTTCATCGAGATTGTATTTAGCTACGTTCAACTATAGAGTAGTGTTTTTTGGAGGAGAGTTGCCACAATTGCACGAATTGGCACGAAGAAATTCGTGATAATTCGTGGCCAACAAAGCAGCTGTGTATTAATATAGAGCATCGCTTCATTTTAATATTAAATAGGGTAGGTCAAACCCTACCCTATGAATGTGAGAGAATTGTTTCAATTCTTGTAACTCTACTAAACACTATTGCACTACTGCAATTTCACAAACCTCACCACATTTGTTTTGATTCCGTTTGCAACTGCTGTTATATAATGCACACCAACCGGTATAGCAGAAAGGTCTATGGCCAGATTTTGAGATCGTGAATATAGCTGCGTAGAAATTTTTCGTAACGTTTTTCCTTCAGCGTTTAAGACAATTATATTTACCATTGTCCTCTCTGGTGCATTTAATGTAAGATTTAGGATATGATTTGTCACAGCTGTGGCCACTTGTAACTGGATTCCATTTTCGCTAGATACAATTGATCGTATACTACTTTGATGCACATTTCCATTTTTTTCGGTCATCATTATCTTATAATAATAGGTACCAGGGGTGGATAGTGTTTCGACAAACTCATATTCTGCCTTAACAGATAACGCTGGTATCGTTTCTATCAGGCGAAAATGAATTCTGTCATCGGATCTCAAAATTTCAAAGCGTTGAATCTCTAACGCCGGGGCCACCCGCCATTTCAGTGCCGCATGTTTATCACGAGAAGTTGCATTGAACGAAATTGGAACCACTGGCAGTGGATTCTGATTCTGAACTGTGCTTGCAATTGTGAACACACCCAAAGACTGAAGATCGTTACTCGTAATGGTGCCCGTTGCGATGCCTGAATACGCGCTATTGCCTTCGTCCTTCCAGATATTGCCAGGCATATCCCAGCGTGTTACTAGTAGCTTTTCTAATAAAGTAGCATCACTATATGTCCCTACACTCAGAGTAATTTTTTTAGTAGATGTGCCCACGACACGATCAACTTTCCAATACTCCAGCGCGCTGATGCGCACGATTGGCGGATTTTCGATAGCAGTGCCGAATATCGTGGCAGGGCTGCCAAGAAAATACTCTGCTTCAAACTCGTCATTCGTATTTCCACCTGTCCCGGAAATGGATGCGGGAGCATAGATCCCTTGCTTTCCAATTGGAAATTGGAAATCATCATCACCCAATTTTCTTATTGGACCTTCAACAAAGCTGTTTACAGAACTACCTGCGCAACTGGTATTGTCATGCATGATTAAAACGTTCGCAGCAGTTGTTCTAATATTCCCTCTCACTAACTCCAGTTTATATGAAACAGCCATTGGAGTTTGCAATGTGATGCCGGCGGCGTTGTTTAATTTGATTGCGACACTCCCCGTGATCGCTCCTGTAACAGAAATATTTTGAGCAATAGATCCGTCTAGTTCGATCATTGGCAATCCCGTTCCTGTCTCGGTAATGGTCCCTGAAACGGATAGATTTTTTCTGAAGTTGATACGGTTGTTGTGCAAGCCGCCGGAGATATCAAAGATATTTCCCCGGTGTATCAAATCGCCATGGATTATAAACATGCCATTAAAGTTGAGAC
>DAINQQ010000055.1:0-9399 GCA_036742645.1 Flavitalea sp. | reverse complement strand
ACTGCCCATTTATACTTACTGCCGTTGTTCCGGTAGAAGTATAACTTTTTGTACCTCCTGCTGCTACGGCCGAAAGAATCAGGTTACCATACACCCGTCCAGCAATCGACACAGTATATCCTGCTCCACCCGGAACATCGAATTCGAAACTGCCTTGTTCAGTACCAGGAGCCTTTGACAGAACCATTACATTGCCAGCGTGAGCCCGGCTGGTGTTATGTATAAACCATCCGCCGTTGTGAATTTTGATCGAATCCGAGATATCTACAGGTGTTCCTGCAGATGCGCCGGACGAATTTCTGAAAATACCACCGTCATGAATTTCCAATCCATACACGGAACCGGTGGCTGTAAATGCGGGAACAGCTGTATTCGTAACAGGCAATCTCACTTCAATAGTTTCTGGCACGGAGGGGGATATGACAAGCGTTCTAACGGTTACCGTGGTGATACCTGATGGAAAGATTACAACATAGCTTCCCGAAATAATTGAATGATCCAATAAAACATCATCCGTAGCGCCTGGAGTGATGTCGCCTATCCAGTTAGCGGGAGTGTTCCATTGCCCGTCACCTCCTCCCCCATCCCACTTTATCTGGCCATGCATTTGAAAACATGCGCATATTATTGTTATGAAAGGAACTGTTCTCCTTGCAAATAGACAAACGATTAAAGCATGCATACTCTGTCATTAAATGAGTGATATTCGAACTATTTAGAAGGCAGCTTTAGCCGGAAGATTGTATGTCGGGACAGGCAGTTAAGGGATGATGCAAATATAAAATGACCCTTCCCGAAAGGTTCAGTTAAATCATCAATGTTTAATGTTTTTATCCTGAAGTACGTAAACAACGAAAACTGAAATACAAAAAAAAGTCCACGAAATTCGCGGACTTAGCATTTAAACAGTCCATCACTGAAGGATGGCCATTCTAATATTCCCTTTTCGATCGATAGATTACACTATTGCAAGCATTGCACTACGTTGCATTCATCCAGGATTGATTTGCTTTCTGCAACCGATGCTTGCAGCGATTATATGACAGGCAGCATTCTTTATTTCTTAATAACTGTGTCTGCGGGTCGGGTCGGTGTATCAACAGGAACAGTGGATGTATCCGCGGGGGAAAGCGTATTAGGAAGCCTGGTGGAATCAGTTGTAGGGGTTTCTTCGATAGTTTCGCTGTCGTTACAGGCAGTCATGAAAACAGCTACAGTTAGAATTACAATTAATTTTTTCATTTAAATTGCTTTTGCGTTTTGAACTTGCCAAAGGTAAAGGGTTTCTTATGTATCGCGCAACAAACCCAAACCAGTTATTTTTTCCTGAAGAAAATCCTGATTGGAACACCTGTAAACTTAAAATGTTGACGCAACTGGTTTTCCAGGTAATTTTTGTACGGTTCTTTTACGTCTTCCGGATAGTTACAGAAAAATGCGAATGATGGAACGTGAGTTGGTAACTGGGTCACGTATTTGATCTTGATTGGATTGCCCCTTACGACAGGCGGATGATACGAATCAATGGCCTTCAACATGACCTCATTTAACTGCGAAGTAGCCAGCTTTTGCTGCTTGTTGTTATACACTTCTAGTGCAATTTCAATAACTCTGAATATCCGGGTTTTTTCTTTGGCGGAAATAAACAGCACAGGGACATCCGTAAATGGAGCTATCCTTTTTTTTAATTCCTTTTCATAATCGCGTGCGGTATTTGTTTCTTTCTCTGCCAGGTCCCATTTGTTTACGAGCAAAACGATGCCCTTTCCTTTTTTAGCAGCCAGACCGAAAATGTTCAGATCCTGGGCCGTAATTCCCTTTGTTGCATCGAGCATCAATAAGCAGATATCGGCTTCATCCATCGCTTTGATCGCTCGGATTACAGAATAGAATTCGAGATCTTCATGCACCTTGGTCTTTCTGCGAATACCTGCGGTGTCTATCAAAACAAATTCCTTCTGAAATAAATTATAATGAGTGTGAATGGTGTCCCTGGTAGTCCCTGCGATATCGCTGACGATTGTTCTTTCCTGTCCTACCAGTGCATTTAATAATGATGACTTACCTACATTTGGCTGGCCCATGATCGCGAACTTCGGAATGGAGTCATCCAGGGCAACGGCAGAGTCTTCAATTAAAGCCGTCAGAGAATCCAACAACTCGCCGCTACCACTACCAGTCATGGAAGAGACAAAAAATGTATTATCGAAACCCAGCCCGTAGAACTCCGTTGCTTCCAGTAAACGGTCGTGGTTATCAACTTTGTTTACTGCAACCAGTACTGGTTTGGATGACCGTCGTAAAACATCGGCCATAGCTTCATCGAGATCAGTTATACCAGTTGCTGCATCAACCATAAAAATTAATGCATTGGCTTCTTCAACGGCGATCAACACCTGCTTTTTGATTTCCTTTTCAAAAACATCCTCACTCTGCGGCACAAATCCCCCGGTGTCGACGACGTTGAAAGATTTCCCGTTCCAATCTGCAACGCCATATTGCCGATCACGTGTGACACCACTCACATCATCAACAATTGCCTTGCGCTGTTCAAGCAAGCGATTGAAGAAGGTGCTCTTCCCTACGTTGGGTCTTCCTACTATTGCTACTGTAAATCCCGGCATTGTAATTAATTTGTAAGATGGAGCCGTTTTTATGAGTCACTTGTAACTGCTGACTGCCGACTCCCTAATGGTATCCATACTCTTTCAACATAAAATCATTATCTCTCCATTTCGGGCGCACCTTTACGAACAACTCAAGGAACACTTTTTGGCCTACGAATTGTTCAATGTCTTTTCTTGCCTCTGTGCCTAATTGTCGTATCATTTTACCTCCCTCTCCTAACAAAATGCCTTTCTGTGTTTCGCGCTGCACGATAATATCCGCTACGATTTTTATCAGCGTGGATTTTTGTTTGAATTCGTGGACGATTACAGTCGTATGATAGGGAATTTCTTCCTGGTATAAGTTGAAGATTTTCTCCCGGATTATCTCTGCGACGAAAAATCGCGTTGGCAAATCTGTCATCTCATCTTCCGCAAAAAATGGCTCGCCTTCTGGCAGGTACTTTATGATCGCTTCTTTCAAATCACTGATCTTCGATCCCTGCAGTGCTGAAATACCAATTACCTCTTTACAATAATTCTTTGTACGAAAGAAAGCAGTCGCCTGTTCTTTTTTTGCGCTATCAGCCTGGTCAATCTTATTAACAACAACTATCGCGGGTATTTTCAATTGCAGGGATTCAAATACTGTATTCACCTCTTCCCGGTTCTCGTTAATATCAACAAGTAATAATCCAAGATCCGCATCTTCCATTGCCGCTTTTACTGCCTGCATCATTTTTTCATGCAACTTATATTTTGGTTCGATGATGCCGGGAGTATCGGAAAAAATTACCTGGTAATCTTTCTCGGTAATGATGCCTTTTATCCTGTGCCGGGTGGTCTGCACTTTGGGAGATACGATCGCCAACTTCTCTCCCATCAATACATTCAGGAGAGTGCTTTTGCCCGCGTTTGGCCTGCCAAATATGCTTACGAAACCTGCTTTCATTTAAAAGTGGACAAAAAGTAAAATAAAAAGCCCGCGTACTGCGGGCTTTACTGTTGCGAAGGGGAGGATCGAACTCCCGACCTTCGGGTTATGAGCCCGACGAGCTACCGCTGCTCTACTTCGCGATGTGGGGAGCAAAGGTAAGGGTTGACACCCTTCTATCCAAACGGAAAATAAAAAAAGGGCCGCAAAATTCGGCCCTCTTCATGTTTTCTTAAATCTATATTAACTTTTCTTGTTGATGCTGCTTGCACCATTGGTCTTCAGGTCCCTGATCACTCCATCACCCTTGTAATAGACGCCACTTGCCCCGGAGGCGTGTGCGCTTAATTCTTTATTGACGGTAATTTTGATGTCTGAAGCGCCGCTCGCACGTGCTGAACAATTATCTGCCTGAAAATCGTACCCCTTGAAGTCACTCGCACCACTCACTTCAATCTTCAAACTAGTTGCCGATCCTTTTACAGTCATGTCTGAGGCCCCGCTTAAGTCAACCATGAGAGAAGTCACTTCGATGGCTCCTGCAAAATCACTCGCCCCCGACATACTAATATCCAATTCATCACCCTTAATAGTTCCCGTGACACGAACATCGCTGGCGCCAGAAGCATGTAGCTTGTCGAGCGTTTTAAATGATATATATGCCTTTAGTTTCTTATCACCTCTCGACCATTTAGACGGATTGTCATACCATATCTTTAAAATTCCGTTTTCGACTTGAGTCTTAATTTTGTTGCGATATTCCTCTTTTGACGCGCTTACTGCTACTACCTCATTGTCTGAAGGGCTAAGAAAAAGGTCGATTGCATCTGAGACTCTTATCGCATGAAATCCTTTTACATTACGGACTTCTGCATTCGGATCATTGACTTCCTTTACCTGTGCGTGCGTTTTCGCAATAGCAGCAAACACAAGAAACGATAACAATATTTTTTTCATGAGTTGTTTTTATAATGGATTATCCCTTCCTGGAAACATTTCCGCCGCTGCTGGTCTTAATATTTTTTATCACGCCCTGACCCTTATAGTTTACATATCCTCCACTGCTGGCGTCTACTGACAGCTCTTTATTCACCGTTACCTGCACTCCTCCACCGCTGCTGGCATCGACATTACAATTTTCGGCCGTAAGCTCATAGCCATGTAAAACACTTCCGCTGCTTCCGTCAACGGTTAGATCTTTTACCGAACCGGAAAAATTGATCACAGCGCCGCTACTTTGGTCTATTATCAGGGTAGAAACATTAACATTGCCATTCAGCACCGCGCCGCTTGATGCGTCAACATTCAATTTATCACTTCTGACTGTACCTTCTATTTTTACTGTGGAACCCGCCGAAGCATCTAGTCCGTCAAGATTGATTGCAGAAACATAGGCCTTCAGCTTTTTATTTTCCCCGTTCTTCCAGAATTTCCAGGAATCGTTATCATAATAAATTTTCAGCACTCCATTCTCAACAACGGTTTTTATCCTTTCCCGATGCTCGGTTGTTGTAGCGCTCACGGCCACTGCCTCGGTACTACTCTGATTTAAAACAAGCTGTATACCTGTGGAAACCTTAACGGCATGAAACCCCTTTACCTGCCGGGTTTCGGCATTTGGATCATTGATCTCTTTTTGAGCCATTAAAAACGTCGAAAACAATAACGCGAGCGGGAGTAATCTGAACAACTTCATGATTTTTATTTTTTAAAAGACAGAGCGGGTAAATAAATGTTGCAAAAGGGCGTTACGGTTTGTTGTTTGTGGTTGGTGGTTTAGGGCTTTTTGTTTGTGGTTGTGGTTGATTGCAATCGACTATACTCCATTAATCGGCCTAAACGATCAACCACAAACCACCAACCACAAACAACAAACCTCCTGTGTGACGAATAATAAACCCCAAAAGTTACAGCCAAAAGAAGAAATTCCATTTATCTTTGTTGCTTCACAGCAATTGTGAAGGTCTTCAGATTCCCGGGGTGCTTTCAGAGGCTTTGAGCCAAGAAGGCTGAGATAATACCCGTTGAACCTGACCAGGGTAATGCCTGCGCAGGGAAGGTAGTACAGCTTATTTTTCTACACTTCGCTTTCGCAGCATTTCTCTTAAATCATTTTTTCAAATTAAAAGCTTTGGTAATGAAAAAAATGTTTTTAGGGATTTGCTACTTACTATTCACTCAGACACTGACTGCACAAAATGTCGTGGGTAAAGTAACAGATGCCAACACCGGTGCTCCTATAGCTTCGGCTACAATTGAGCTAAATAATTTTTCTGCAGTCGCCAATGATTCCGGCCAGTTTAAAATTAAAATGAGACCGGGAACTTACAAGATCAGGATAACGGCGATCGGTTTTCGGTCTTACGACGGCAACATAGAATCGTCATCACAGGAAACGGCATTCAAACTTGAGCGAATAAATCTCTTTATGCAGCCTGTGGAAGTAAGGGCAACAAGAGCCGGTGAAAAAGCACCCTTTACCAAAACGAATATTTCAAAAACGGAGATCGAAAAGTTGAATCTCGGGCAGGATCTTCCATTTATTTTGAACCAGACTCCCTCGGTTGTAGTTAACTCGGATGCAGGGAATGGAATCGGGTATACCGGTATCCGCATCAGGGGTAGCGACGCAACGCGGATTAATATGACCATTAATGGAATCCCGTATAATGATGCTGAATCACAGGGCCTGTTTTTTGTGAATCTTCCAGATCTTGCTTCGTCTGTAAATAATATCCAGGTTCAACGTGGTGTTGGGACGTCTTCAAACGGGGCCGGAGCTTTTGGAGCTACCATAAACTTCAGTACAAATGAAGTGAACACGAACCCATATGGAGAAATTAATAACAGTTTTGGTTCATTCAATAGCTGGAAACATACAGTGAAACTTGGTAGCGGATTGATAAACGATCATTTTACAATTGATGCAAGACTTTCAAAAATTTCAAGCGACGGATACATCGACAGGGCTGCAACAGACTTGCAGTCGGTATATTTATCGGGTGCCTACCTGAACGATAAGACTTCTGTCCGGGTGAATATCATTTCAGGCAAAGAGCGGACATACCAGGCATGGTACGGGATTCCTGAATCGGACCTTGTTACGAACCGAACAATCAATTATGCCGGTTTGGAAAAATCTGATGAGCCTTATAATGATGAAACAGACAACTACCGCCAGGATCATTATCAATTGTTCATAAATCATCAGCTGAATAGTAGACTAACATTGAATACAGCCTTGTTTTTGACACAGGGAAAGGGCTACTACGAACAATACAAGGCTGAAGAAAGTTTGTCAGGTTATGGTTTGCCAGATTTTGTTTTGGGCAATGATACAATTACTCACACAGATATTATCAGGCAATTATGGCTCGACAATAACTTTTATGGCCAGGTATTTTCCGTGAATTACAAATCACAAAAAGATCAACTCACTTTGGGAGGAGCATGGACCCGATACGATGGCAATCATTACGGCGATATCATATGGGGAGAGACGGGCATCCCCGCCAACTATCGGTGGTATGACCTGGATGCATACAAAACAGATCTGAACGTGTACTCGAAGTACCAGCGCAGGCTTTCCAACAACCTGGAAGCATTTGTTGATGTTCAATACAGGAGAGTTCTATATGATCTTGGTGGTTTCCGGGATAACCCTTCATTGACGACGCGAAATATCTACAAGTTTGTAAATCCGAAAATCGGTATTACTTATACGGCTAAGGACTACCAATTGTATGCTTCTTATTCGATAGGTAACAAGGAGCCAAATCGTGATGATTTTGAAGCGGGTCAACAACAGCAGCCAAAACCTGAGCGTTTACACGATATCGAATTGGGTATTGAAAAAAGAAATTCGCTTTACCAATGGGGCGCCACGTTGTATTACATGAAGTATACAGATCAATTGGTGTTGACAGGTAAAGTAAACGACGTCGGTGCATATACCAGAACCAACCTTCCTCAAAGTTACAGATTCGGTATTGAGCTTCAGGGTAGCACAAAAATCACAGACTGGTTGAATGGTTCGGCCAACCTTACCTGGAGCAGTAACCGTACTGAAAATTTCACTGAGTACTATGACGATTATGATAATGGTGGACAAAAATCCATTCAACATGGGTCAACTGATATTTCTTTTTCGCCTTCTGTTGTTGGTGGAGCAGCGATCACCGTACTGCCTTTCAAAAACGCAGAGATTGGATTATTTAGTAAGTATGTGAGCCGGCAATATCTCGACAATACATCCGATAAAAATCGGAGCCTTCAACCGTATTATGTGCAGGATGTAAGATTCGCCTATACTTTGAAGCAGCTTGTTTTTAAAGAGACCAGCCTGATATTTCAAGTGAATAATGCTTTCAATAAAAAATACGAACCGAACGGCTATACATTCAGCTACCTCGCAGGTGGAGATTTAACGACAGAAAATTATTACTACCCTATGGCGGGTGTCAACTTTATGGCTGCTTTAAACATTAGGTTATAAGGGAATTCTTCGACAGGATCCGAACACAATTGTCACGAATTTTCGTGATAATTTGTGCCATTCGTGGCTACCTTTCTAAGTTCCTTCAAATTGAGTAATTTCCATACCGTGAACACGATGCCAAAGTTTTTTTCTTGCCTAATATTTTTTGCATGTCAAAGCTTGCTGGCTCAGGAAATTATTGACTTTAATGTGGCAGTTGGGAACCAGGCAAGCATTCCTATGCGTATTCAGTTACTAAAACCTCTGCAACCAAACAAAGCCTACTCTTTAGATAATCAAAAAACGCATAAAATTGTTCCTGCCCAGCTATTGGATAGTGTGACGCTTGTATTTATGACTGAGGAAAGAATGCCGGTGGGAAATCATTCTTACCTAATTATCCCTGGAAAAAAACCTCAAAATAGCACACCAGTTAAAATAGAAAAAAAGCAAAACGGACTATTGGTTCAAGTGAAAGGCAAGCCGGTTTTCTTTTATCATACAAAAGAAGCGATGCCTCCGCCAGACAGTTCTGCTTACTATCGACGAAGTGGTTTTATCCACCCATTATATTCTCCTTCAGGAAAAATCCTGACGGATGATTTTCCAGCCGGCCACGCTCATCAACACGCAATCTTTACCGCATGGACCAATACGACTTTCAAAAAGACTTCTGTCGACTTCTGGAACCAGCATTCAAAAAAAGGAACCGTTGAACATATGGAATTGCTTGACATCATCCAGGGACCGGTTGTTTCTCAAATTAAGACTGTACTACGTCACAAGAGTCATGAGTTTGGAGAAGTCTTAAGAGAAAAATGGACGTTGACAATCTACCCTGTCAACAAACATTTTTTATTTGATCTCGAATCTGAACAACAAAACACCACGAGTGATACACTGTTCTTAAACGCTTATCATTATGGTGGGCTTGGATTTCGCGGCAGTCGCCAATGGAATGCAGAAGATCCTAAGAATTTTAAGAGCCGTTGGAATATACTGACGAGTGAAGGAATCAGGGATTCGGCCGCCAATGCCTCACATGCCCGTTGGGTCGATGCCTGGGGAAAACTTGATGATGGGATTGCGGGAGTTACTGTGTTCAATCATCCGGCGAATTTTCGATATCCCCAGGCAATCAGGGTACATCCGAGTATGCCTTATTGGGCATTTTCACCAGTGGTCGACGGTCCATTTTACATTGCGCCCGGCGGTTACTATAAATCAAGGTTCAGATATTATGTCCATGACGAGCGGTCGTCACCTGAGATAATTGAGGGTTTTTATCAGTCATGGGCAACGCCGTCCTCTCCCAGGGTGAGAGGTCAATAACTTTTATTTGGCGCCGTATTTCTCATGCCATAACGACATTCCACCTGTAA
>DAINQQ010000054.1:0-27634 GCA_036742645.1 Flavitalea sp. | reverse complement strand
CGGTGGCAGACACATTCTTACGTTTTTATACATCAGCTAATTGGCTAATCATAACACCTGCCTGCCTGTAGGCAGGTCGGCTCATTCCCATTCAATCCCTGTAATTAAGCGCGGGCTTCCGATCGCCCAGCAAGGCCTTATATTGATAGTCGCCTTTTGATTTCCGGAATTCGTCCGTAGCAACATCAATCAATTTCTGATCAGTGTATAAGTCGATTGCGGTAAGAGCGATTGTCTTCGCGGCAACTATCATTCCTTTTATCCCGATATCCGTTCCCCCGCAAGCTACCGCCTGCCAGCTATGGGCAGGCACACCTGGTACCCAAGTGGCAGCATATAAGCCAACTGTTGGAACGGTATAGCTCACATCGCCGACATCTGTGCTACCTCCGCCAGCGTCTTGCTCTGTCTTCAGCGGTGTAATCTTGGATGCGGTCTCAATAGCTGGGGCCGGGAAGTCCAGGGAACCCTGGACCTTTTTTCCAAAATCAACTTCTTGTGAAGTATACTGAACGCCGCCAACCTGCTCAAGATTCTTTTGCATCTGCTGCGCCAGTGTTTTATTCAGCAAGAGATCATGCGTACCACCGATTATTTCGTATTCCATGGTTGTCTCGGTACCCTGTGCGGCGCCGTTAGCCGCTTTGACAACACGATCGAAAAGTTGCTTAACAATCGCCTTGTCTGGATGGCGGACGTAATAATATACTTCTGCGAAATCTGGAATTACGTTGGGTGCCCGTCCTCCGTTAGTGATTACATAATGGATTCTCGCTTCTTGCGGCATATGTTCACGCATCATATTAACCATATAATTCATTGCCTCAACTGCATCGAGTGAACTTCTCCCTTTTTCAGGGGCTGATGAGGCATGTGCTGAAACTCCGCGAAACCGAAACTTGGCTGAAGAGTTCGCAAGCGCGCTCGTCATCGTGACTTTATTTTCACTGCCGGGATGCCAGTGAATGATAATGTCGACATCGTTGAACAAGCCTTCGCGGACCATGTACACTTTACCACTTCCCCCCTCTTCCGCCGGCGTGCCAAACACTTTTACAGTGCCATTTAATTTTTTTTGTTCAATAAGCTTCTTGATTTCAATGCCTGCGGCAACAGATGCTGTCCCGAACAGGTGATGACCGCATGCATGCCCGGCATCCTTACCGGCAATTGGTTTTTTTTCCGGTGTTGCTTCCTGTGACAGGCCCGGCAAGGCATCGTATTCAGCCAATATGCCTATAACAGGTTTGCCACTTCCATATGTGGCAACAAATGCGGTTGGAATACCGGCTACGCCTGCCTCTACCGAGAATTCATTTTCCGTTAAGGTTTGTTGATGTAATGCGGAGCTCTTTGTTTCTTTATAGCCTACTTCGGCGAAATCCCATATTTGTAATGCAGTCTTCTTATACACTTCGTACTTTCCATCAATATCTTTCGAGACCTGTTGTTTAAGATTTGTTGTATTGGGCGATTTTTTTCTTTGAGCGAACACGACAGGCTGAATGCACACAATGATCCATGTGATGAAAATAAATATTCTCATAATTCAATTTGTGATTGGAAGATAAGGATTGTCTTCCTGACAACACATTCTTAATTCCTGTAAAAAAAGTCGCCACGAATGACACGAATTATCACGAAAATCTATTCGTGATAATTCGTATCACTAGTGGCATAAAAACGATACATCACTTAAAAACTTCACCAAGTTTACAACTCTGCCCCGCGAGCCAGGCGTAGCCATATCTGGCGATTGCTTTTTGCCTGTTTTGCCTTTTTCCAAATCTCCAAACATCCTTCATGAAATCAGGATAGTTTTTTCTGTTTAACTGATCGAATGCAACCGATATCGTGGCAGTGAGAGAGTGTGCGGTATGCCAGGTGCCGAATGATATGAACAGTGTCTCGCCAGCCCCGACAGTGAATTCCATCGGCGTGGCATCTTTATACTTTGGGAATTTTGCGTAATCAGGATTGAAAATGTTCACATCCGAATGCAATTGATCATCGGCCTTCGGATAAACCAGTTCCTCCTGCCGTCCCGGAAATAGGGTAAAACGTTTTTCACCATACAGTTGATTAATCCATGCATTCATGTCATAAAAATCGAGATGCACATCGGGAGACTTTCCACCAGGCCACCATTATAAAGTTCTGTGACGCCACCCCGTTTTTCCAGTTGAAACCACTTTGAATCCAGCGAGTTAGGAAGAGTATAGTTCACATGCAATCGCTGAAGCAATGGCAACAATTCCGGTAATTTGGAAAAGTATTTTAATATGAACGGATATGGTGCCGGATTGTCATCTGTACTGTTTTCCACCATGTGCATGATCTCCTTCATGGTATAGTTTCTACCGCCTTTCTTTATAAAGCGCGCTCCAAAATTTTTACAAAACCAGTCTGGAGTGAACATCCCATTCGCTTTCCAAATCCTTGAAGCATTCCTGAAAACTACTGGAATGCCAGGCTCACAAAACTCCTTCATGAATTCGTCGTAGGATATATTGGCGACTTTCTGAATTTCCATGCGGTTAGGTTTTTCTTGTACGGTACACGTATAGTATAAAAAAACAAGTAACGCAAGAGAAGAAAATTCTCGCAGAGGCGCAAAGGCGCGAAGAAAAAAGCGTCCTAATACAATTCTTGGGCTTCGTGACAGGCGATAAGCCTTCACAAGACATTTCCTTATTATGCGAAACCTATATTTGTCGCTCACATCATTATTACTAACTATAATCCCGGCTATGAATCAATGTGAAAGGCTTCGTTTGATTGGTCAGATTTTTATCCTTGCCAGCTTTATATCTATTTACAGCCAAAGCTCTTTTGCCCAAAATCCGGCAACTGTGAAAGGCAGGATTGTTGATTCACTTTCCTCGGGCGCATTATCCTATGCGACGATCCAGATCTTCGAGAGCAAACAAAAAAAACTGGTCAACGGAAATGTTTCTGGTGACAGCGGAGACTTTTCTATCGATATTCCCTTTGGACGTTATTACGCGCTGATAGAATTTGCCGGATATTCTGCTCACACTACGCCCGAGTTTGTTCTATCCGCGCAAAATTCTAAGCACGACCTCGGCTTAATCCGCCTTGCCTCAAAAGCAGCGATGCTAAGCGAAGTGGTCGTACAGGCGGAAAAAAGCTACATGCAGCTCTCACTCGACAAAAAGATATTTACGGTTGGAAAGGACCTCGCAAATGCCGGAGGATCGGCTACGGATATTCTCACCAATATTCCCTCGGTATCTGTCGACGCCGAGGGAAATGTAAAATTGCGTGGAAGCGATAACGTGCGCATCCTGATCGATGGAAAGCCTTCGGGACTTGTAAGTTTCAAAGGCTCCGGGGGATTGCAACAGCTTCCTGCCAGCATGATCGAAAGAGTGGAAATTATTACGAACCCATCTGCCCGTTATGAAGCAGAAGGAAATGCAGGCATCATCAACATCGTCATAAAAAAAGATAAACAGCAGGGATTAAACGGTTCTCTTGAAGTGATTACTGGCTACCCGACCAATCTCGGCGCTGCTGCTAATTTCAATTACCGGCATAAAAAAATTAATTTCTTTATTAACTATGGGTTTTCTTACCGCGAACAGCCCGGTGTTGGTTCACTATACCAGGAAGTATACAATCCAGATACCACTTTCATTTTGAAACAGAATAATTCAAGCACCCTTAAGGGTTTAAATAACAACATTCGTGGCGGGCTGGATTATTATTTCAGCGAAAAAAGTGTTCTCACTGCCTCGTATCTCTTCCGTCGAAGCGATGCAACGCGATTGATGGATATACGCTACGAGGATTACCTGTTCACACCTTCTAATTTAGTTAGTGTCACGAAACGTACGCAGGATGAAGAAGAAACAGAGCCTAACTCAGAATACAACATCAGTTACAAGAAAACATTCGACAAAAAGGATCATGAGCTTACGGGCACGATCAAATTCATCGATAACTGGGAAAGCTCCGAGCAGTTGTTCACCCAACATTACTTCAAAGCAGACGGGATACAGGATCCAACGAAATCTATACTTCAGCAATCACTGAACGATGAATTTGAGAAGCATTGGTTGTTTCAACTTGACTACGTGCGGCCCATTGGCAAGGACGGCAAATTTGAAACAGGTTTCCGGAGCAGTTTTCGTGACATGACAAACGATTATATCGTAACCGAACAAGATGCAACCGGACAGTTCGTTTCACTGCCCGGGCTGGATAATGTTTTCCTGTACAATGAAAATATTCATGCGCTTTATGGAATCCTTGCGAACAAAGGAGAAAAGATTTCTTACCAGGCCGGCTTACGTGCGGAATGGACGGATGTCAAAACAGTCCTGGAAAAAACGAACCAGGTAAATGCGAGAGACTATCTAAACTTTTTTCCAAGTGCACATTTCACATTTGAACTGCCGAAAGAAAATGCCATCCAGGTGAGCTACAGCAGAAGAGTCCGACGACCGTTTTATAATGATCTCAGTCCTTTTATGACATATAGCGACAGCAGAAACTTTTTCAGTGGGAATCCGGATTTGAATCCTGAATACAGTAATGTAGGAGAGATAAGTCATATTAAATATTTTGACAACGGTTCATTCTCTTCCGGCATATATTACCGTTCCACAAAGGACAAGATCGATCGCATACGCAGAGTAAACAATGAAGGTAATTCTGCGACACGACCTGAAAACCTGCTCTCTGAAAAAGCGTGGGGAGCAGAGTTCATTGCAGCATGGACACCAATAAGCCGGTGGAAGCTTGATATGAATGTGAACCTCTTTCATGCAGACATCGACGGAACGAATATACTTCCTACGTATAAAGCTTCCACCAACAGCTGGTTTGCCCGACAAACATCACGGTTTACCTTACCCCACCAGATAGATATGCAGCTTCGCACGAATTATGAGGCGCCACAAAAGACCGCGCAGGGCAAACGAAGAGGTATTTTCTACTTCGATTTCACTACAAGTAAAGATATCTTCAAAGGAAAGGGAACCGTTACACTTAACGTGCTCGATGTGTTTAACACCCGTAAATTCAAAACCATTTCCACCGGGCCGAATTTTTATACCGACGGTTACCAGTTTCGCGAAAGACAAATCAACTTGACATTTAATTACCGGATAAAGCAGGCGAAAGCTGCGCCGAAGAAGGAAACTGAGGAAGGACAATAGTATGACCCCGGCGGGCGTCCTACTATCAAAATCGGGTCTCGCCACGGCAGCCCGCTTCAGTGTCCGATTCTCTACTGAGCATTCATGTATCCGTTGTGCCTTCTGTACAACAAGAAGACGCCTTTGTTTCGTTCGCCATGAATTACACGATATTATCACGAATTAATTCGTGGCAATTCGTGTAATTAGTGGCAAGACTTTCTGATTTGGATGTTCTCCCCATAAATCATCTCCTGCGAGACGCTGAATTCGTGGCCTATTTCACTGCTGAGACAAGCAGGCCACCAGGATACAAAGGCACTAAGGAATATCTTATTTGTGGCCAACTTGAAATGGCGCAAAACTCCTTTTCTCCAGGCACCACCTGTTCACCGTTTGATGATAGTTGATCCAGCCTGGTGTTGTATCGTATTGCTTTATGAATTCAAACCCCAATTTTTCAAGCGTCTTATTCGGAGCAGGATTAAGTGCACTTGGTTCGCAATACAATCGCTTCAATTGAAATCTATCAAAATAATATGGGAGACACATTTTGACAAATTCATACCCCATTCCCCTCTGCCGGCTTTCGCTATGCCACATGTGCAGGTGCATGTATGCCTCTTCTCCAAAAACAATTTTGTTGATATTTGAATGGCCAACTGGTATATCATTAACCAACCATGTCACATAATAAAATTTCCTTTCCTGAAGCGGGCGATGATATTCATCTTCTAATAATTTCAACCACTCTTCTCTTTGAGGCAGTTTAGAGACATCAACACCCATCTGGTGCAGGAAACTTTCATCTGCCTGCAGAAAGTAATTAATGATCGATTCACAGTCCTCGATTTTTAATTCCCTTATTGAAATATCGGCATGTTCAGCCATTGAAAATAAAACTTTTTTGAAAATCCTTCGAGCCTTTGCGTCCTTGTGGAATCCCGATTGCCCGGTCGAGGAGCCACGAAGACACAAGGCACGAAGGGCACCTGCAAATTATTTATCTTTTTTCGTGATCGCGTTGTGCTTTTTTATAACTTCCAGTTACTAACGATTATGAAAAAGACTTTTAACCGTCGCGGATTCATCATCACTGCGTCAACTGCGGCAGGACTTGGCTTTTTATATTCCTTTTCAAAAACAGAATCAGCAGCAAATACACGGGCAGGCAACAGAATCGGCATTATCGGACTTGATACTTCACACAGCGTCGCTTTCGCGAAAGCTTTAAACACAGCAGAGTCGGCGCCAGAGTTTAATGGATTTAAGATAGTCGCGGCATATCCAAAAGGGAGCAATGATATTGAATCATCAGCCAAAAGAATTCCCGGTTACACAGAAGAAGTGAAAAAGCTGGGGGTTGAAATAGTGGGTTCGATCCAGGAACTGCTTACCAAAGTTGATTTTGTTTTGTTAGAAACCAACGATGGTCGTCCGCACCTCGAACAGGCTTTACTGGTTTTAAAAGCCGGCAAGCCCATGTTCATTGATAAACCTGTGGCTGGATCTCTCTCCGACACAATCGCGATTTACGATGCCGCAAAAAAATTCAATGTGCCCATATTCTCTTCTTCATCTCTTCGTTACATGGAAACGGTTCAGGAAGTAGTGAATGGAAAAATTGGAAAAGTGTTGGGGGCAGATAGTTTCAGTCCTGCAACAATTGAAAAAACGCATCCTGATCTTTTCTGGTACGGCATTCATGGTGTTGAAATATTATTCACCGTCATGGGAACGGGTTGTAAACAGGTTACACGCACACATAACAACGACACAGACATAGTTGTTGGCGAATGGAACGATGGAAGGATTGGCACATTTCGTGGAACCCGCACCGGAAAGCATGAATACGGCGGGACGGCTTATGGCGAACAAGGAAATTTAGTGTTAGGTCCATTCAAAGGATATGACAACTTACTGATTCAAATAATTAATTTTTTCAAATCGGGTAAGCCTCCCGTTACGTCCGAGGAAACCCTGGAAATATATGCATTCATGGAGGCTGCGGATGAAAGCAAAAGAAATCACGGCATGCCTATAAGTTTAAGCGCAGTGATACAAAAGGCGTCGAAAAAGAAATAAGTGACTCACCCTCAAATAAAATTGTTATGGACAATACGCGGAGAGATTTTATCAAAAAAGCAGCTACTGGTGTTGCAGCTGTTTCATTGGGCGGTGTACTTCCTGATTTTAGCGCTAGCAGCTACAGGAACATCATTGGCTCTAATGACAAAATAACGGTTGCATGTATGGGTGTCAACAGCCGCGGATTAGCGGTGGGCACAAACTTCGCTTCACAAAAGAACAGCGAAGTATTATATGTATGTGATGTCGATTCAAAAGCGGCCGATAAATGCATCGCTGCCGTTGAAAAAATACAACAGAAGCGTCCGATCGCTGCGCCGGATTTTCGGAAAGCCTTAGAAGATAAAAACCTTGATGCGTTGATCGTAACTGCTCCCGATCACTGGCATGCACCGGCCGCGATACTGGCGTGTGCCGCAGGCAAACATGTGTATCTCGAGAAACCATGCAGCCACAATCCTCATGAAGGTGAGCTGCTAATCCAGGCGGCGAAGAAATACAATAAGGTTTTGCAAATGGGAAATCAAAGACGCTCATGGCCGAACGTAGTAGCTGCAATTAAAGACTTGCATGATGGTGTGATTGGTCGTCCTTATTTTGCAAAGACCTGGTACACGAATAATCGTGCGTCGATTGGGAAAGGCAAAGAAACAGAATCACCCTCCTGGCTGAATTATGATTTATGGCAAGGCCCTGCGCCAAGAAGACCTTACCGGGATAATCTCATTCATTATAACTGGCATTGGTTCTGGAATTGGGGCACGGGGGAATCGCTCAACAACGGCACTCATATGGTGGACCTCGCAAGATGGGGACTCGGTGTTGAATATCCCGTTCGAGTAACTTCTGCAGGTGGCCGGTATCGTTATGATGATGATTGGGAAACTCCCGATACACAAGTCATCAACCTTGAATTTGATAATCGGTCGGCAATCACCTGGGAGGGTCGCAGTTGCAACGGACGATCAGTAGAAGGCAATTCAGTCGGCGTTGTGTTTTATGGTGAAACCGGCTCACTCCAGATCGAAAGTGGTAATTCATACAAGATCTATGATCTGAAAAATGTTCTTGTCAAGGAAGTAAAGAACGACAGAGTAATCGATGCCCGCAATGTCGCTGATCCAGCACAGGAACTGGATGCTTTGCATATTCAAAACTTTTTCGATGGCATTCGACAATCCGCTAAACTAAATTCTGATATCCTTGGCGGACACCAGAGTACATTGCTGGTGCAATTGGGTAATATTGCCCTACGGACGGGCCGCACATTAAATATTGATCCAAAGAATGGACATATACTAAATGACAAAGAAGCGATGAAGTTGTGGACCCGTGAATACCAGCCTGGATGGGAACCAAAAGTGTGATTACAATTTTGTTTAGCAAATGATTTCACTCAGAACTCAGAAGTCACGACTCACTACTCCGAATATGGACACCTCATTGGAAGTAACTGACAAGAAAATACAAATAACGAATACTTCCAATGGTAAGTTGGAATCCGGGTGGCCTCAACGATTGTATTCTTTGGATGCACTGCGAGGCTTCGATATGTTCTGGATCATTGGAGCCGAGGATATTTTTCATGGACTCGCAAAGGCGACGGGGTCACCATTCTGGGCTTCCATCTCCATCCAATTTACGCATCCCTTATGGAACGGATTTCACGTGTATGACCTGATCTTTCCTCTATTTCTTTTCCTCGCGGGTGTATCAACGCCCTATTCTGTTGGTCGGGACCTTGAAAAGGGGAAGAGTCGCCCGGAGTTGATGTTGCGTGTAATTAAACGTGGCTTGATACTGGTTCTGCTGGGAATTATCTATAACAACGGTCTTGAATTGCGTCCACTTGCAGATATTCGTTTTTCAAGTGTGCTGGGACGGATCGGTATCGCTTATATGCTGGCTAACATTATTTATTTGTATACAAAGGAACGAACACAAATTATTTGGTTCGCAGGTTTGCTGATTGGATATTGGTTAATTTTAAAGTTCACTTCAGCACCAGGCTTTGCAGCTGGTGATCTCACGATGGAAGGAAACTTCGCATCATACGTAGACCGCACGATATTACCTGGAAAGCTTTCTTTAGGAATTCATGATACCGTAGGATTTTTCAATAATATCCCTGCCATCAGCACAGCCCTTGCAGGAATAATCGTTGGATCGTTTTTAAGAAAAGGTTTGATGACGCCACTTCAAAAGGCAATGGGCTTAGCAATTGCAGGCATTGTGTGCCTGGTTCTTGGACAACTGTGGAATCTCGATTTTCCTATTAACAAAAACATGTGGTCCAGTTCTTTTGTGTTACACACCACTGGTCTAAGCCTCATCCTGCTTTCCGTCTTTTTTTACATTATCGATGTGCGCGGTTACAAGAACTGGGCTTTCTTTTTTAAGGTAATCGGCATGAATTCTATACTTATCTATATCTCCGGAAAATTCATAAACTGGACATATACAACCAACGCATTTTTCAAATGGCTCGGGCAATTGGTGGGCGACCCATACAATATTGTAGTGATGGCAATATGTATGCTGGCTATTAAATGGTTAATTCTATATGTACTCTATAAAAAAAGGGTTTTTCTGCGCGTGTAGTTTACTGTCGACCATCGACCGATTGGAATCATGTGGAGGCCGATAATCACAAGTCATTGATAAAAAGCTACATTGTAGAAGGACACTGCCGTTGAGGATCGACGGTGACGATTCATGTTGTTTCATTCATTTTTAAAATTGATGGTATGCCAAACAATAGAAGAGAATTCTTAAAGCTTGCAGGACTAACTGGAATCGGTTTAACCGGCGGAGGCATGATGGAAGGATTTGCTGCAGATCATGAAACTGCATCCGCTTCAAATGCCGGCTTAAAAAATAACCAGCACGTAAGCATTATTGGCCTATATGGCGAATGGGCAAATTCTCTGAACGGGAACAAGCTTCCGTCTTTGTCTTTTCGCAAGGATGGTTGGCAAAATATCGACTCATGGAGAAAGACTGCAAGAGCACGGGCATTAGAGCGCTTAGCCGTTCCTGATATTGGCGGTATACCCAACGTCACAGTAAAAAAGAAGTATGAATATGGTGGCTTGCAAATAGAAGAGCTTAGCTGGCAACTTCCATATGGACGCCCCACAGAAGCGATCTTATTGAAACCTGCGAATGCAAAAGGTAAAATGCCAGCAGTTCTCGCCTTTCATGATCATGGGGGTAATAAATATTTCGGACATCAAAAGATCACCCGAACGTCTGCCGACCAGCATCCATTGATAAAGGATCACCAGCAAGACTATTATAGCGGCCGCGCCTGGACAAATGAACTGGCTAAGCGCGGTTACGTCGTGTTGGTTCCCGATGGATTCGCTTTTGGAAGCAGACGCGTGATGTTCGAGGATACGCCCGAACATTTAAATAAAGGAAGGAAAGACAATGATCCGGATAAACCAGAAAACATCAAATCATATAACGACTGGGCATCAGCGCATGAACACATCATGTCTAAATCATTGTTCTGCGCAGGGACAACCTGGCCTGGTGTGTTTCTTGCTGAGGATATCAAAGCACTGGACATACTATGCGCCCGGGAAGATGTGGATGTGAAACGTGTAGGCTGCGCCGGACTTTCGGGGGGCGGACTACGGACTGCTTACATGGGTGGTCTTGATCCCCGGATTAGTTGTGCTGTTGATGTGGGCTTCATGAGCACATGGAAAGATTTTCTCCTCAACAAATCTTATACTCATACCTGGATGACCTATGTGCCCCTCCTGGCAAACGAGTTGGATTTCCCTGAAATTCTTGGACTGCGCGTACCACTGCCAACGCTTGTGTTAAACGATAGTGACGATTTTTTGTACACATTACCTGAAATGCAAAGAGCAGAACAGATATTAAAAGAAGTTTACAAAAAAGCAGGTGCAGACGATCGGTTCAAGTGTTCATTTTATCCAGGGCCGCATAAATTCGATGCCGCAATGCAGGAGGAAGCGTTTGGGTGGTTTGACAGGTGGTTGAGGGGGATGTAAGATGTGGATGTGAGATGCTAAAAGGTTGGATGTAAAATGTAAGATGTTGGATGTACGAACGAAGTACGAAGTTCACCCTAACCTGTCATGCCGGGGGCATGAGGCATCTCAGACACTCGCACAAAAGGAAGTATGAGTGTGACAATATCGAATCTCAAAACCTCAAGCGACACGCACACGTGACCTCGTACGTTCTTTCTTCCGTTGTTTGGACTTTGGAATTTGATTCTTTTGCATTTAAAAATGAAACTCAATGAAATCTAACCGCAGGAATTTTCTAAAATATTCCGGACTTACCGGGATGATGATGGCCGGTGAAAAGATTATAAGCCCGTTGATTGATGAAGGCAATACTGGAGAGCCATCTCACCTGTTACAGGATAAACACTTTAATATGTGCGGCTATGCCGCGCCGAAATTGGAAACGGTGCGAATAGGTTTTATTGGCCTGGGTAACCGCGGACCAGCCGCTGTTATCAGAACAAGTAAGATTGAAGGCGTTGATATAAAAGCATTGTGCGATCTGCGCCCGGAGAAGGCGAATGGTGCGAAGAAAAAATTACAGGATGCAACGAAGACATTCAATCCGGATATATACACGGGTAATGAAAATGAATGGAAGAAGATGTGTGAGAGAAACGATATTGATCTTGTGTACATCGCGACTCCATGGCATTTACATGCCCCTATGGCTGTTTATGCGATGAAGCAGGGCAAGCATGTGGCGGTTGAGGTGCCAGCTGCAGTAACGATTGATCAGTGCTGGGAGATGGTTGAAACTTCTGAGAAAACGCGGAAGCATTGCATGATACTGGAAAATTGTTGTTATGATTTCTTCGAGCTCGTGACTTTAAACATGGCCAGGCAGGGACTTCTCGGTGAAATTGTACACTGCGAAGGAGCATATATACATGACCTTCTAAAAAGCAACTTTTCAAAAACAAACTACCATGATATGTGGCGGCTTAAAGAAAATATGAGGAATGGGAACCTCTACCCTACTCATGGTCTTGGCCCTGTTGCACAGGTATTGAATATTAGCAGGGGTGATAAAATGGATTACCTTGTTTCAATGTCGACTAACGATTTCACGATGGCGCCTGTAGCAAAGGAACTTGCTGCGAAGGATGATTTCTACAAACCATTTGCAAGTAAAAGTTACCGCGGCAATATGAACGTCACAACGATTCGAACCAATACGGGCCGCACAATCATGCTACAGCATGACGTGAGCTCACCCAATGTTTATTCACGGATTCATAAGATCAGCGGAACTAAAGGATCTGCTTTGAAATATCCTTTACCCGGCAAGATCGCAATTGGACATGAAACCTGGATGACTGAAGAAGAGTTTAAGACGAATGAAGAAAAATATATGCCCCCGATCGTGAAAAAGGTTGGCGAGATGGCGAAGCAGGTTGGGGGTCATGGAGGGATGGATTTTCTGATGGACTGGAGAATGATCGATTGTCTTCGCAATGGTATTCCACTCGACATGGATGTATACGATGCCGCAGCCTGGAGTTCTATCGGACCTTTGAGTGAAAAGTCAATCGCTAAACGTTCTGGTTCGATAGATGTTCCGGACTTTACGTCTGGCTCGTGGAAAACAAATCAACCAGTAGACGTTTTGATGCAGAAAGGTGGAAATACAAAAGTCGTGGTTTAAGAAGACATTCTATCTTCAGTATTGATATCGCAAATTTATTCGATGAGGATCACCGTAACCAAAAGTCCACAAGATTTAGGAAAAGTTGCCGGAACTGCCGCAGCAAATTTGATCCGCCAGGTAATTGACGAAAATGGTAGCGCAAATATTATCCTGGCAACCGGCACCAGTCAATTCGAAACGCTCAAACAACTTATATCTGAACCGGGGATCGATTGGAAAAAAGTGGTGATGTTCCACCTGGACGAATACATTGGATTGCCGGTTACCTCGAATGCAAGTTTCAGAAAATATTTAAAGGAACGGTTTATCGATAAAGTATCAGGATTGAAACAAGCACATTTAATAAACGGTGAAGAGAACGCGGACATAGAATGCCGGCGCTTGGGAAAATTAGTAAACGAGCATCCGATCGATGTTGCCCTTGTTGGTATCGGCGAAAACGGCCACCTGGCATTTAATGACCCACCCGCAGATTTCAACACCACCGAGCCTTACATAATTGTTCAATTAGACGAGGCCTGCCGGAAACAGCAACTGGGAGAAGGATGGTTCGAGTCATTGGAAGCAGTACCGAAACAGGCGATCAGTATGTCGATCCAGCAAATATTAAAATCGAAACATATAATATGTTCTGTGCCAGACAGCAGAAAAGCAGAGACTGTAAAAAATTGCCTGGAAGAACCTGTGAGTAATCTGAATCCGGCAAGTATTCTGCAGTTCCATGCCAGTTGTACGTTATACCTTGATGAATCTTCAGCTGCGCTTCTTAGTTCGAGTCGCGAGACAACCAACCTATAATTCAAGTTCATGGCAAAATCAATAACAGCTGTTGTCGATGCAGGTTCGTTAACGAAAAGGGATACTTTCATTTCCATATTTATAATCGGTACTCTTTTTTTTATTTTTGGTTTTGTTTCATGGGTAAACGCCATCCTGATTCCCTATTTTAAAATTGCGTGTGAGCTTACTCACTTCAAAGCTTACCTTGTCACATTCGCGTTTTACATATCCTATTTTATCATGTCGGTCCCTTCATCGTACCTTTTAAAAAGAACGGGCTTTAAAAAAGGAATGATGATTGGGTTCTGGGCAATGGCTCTGGGCGCTTTTATTTTTGTTCCCGCAGCGCTGACCAGGACTTATGAAATATTTCTTATTGGTCTTTTTACAATAGGTGCTGGTCTTGCAATTTTACAGACCGCAGCCAATCCCTATATAACGGTACTCGGGCCCAAAGAAAGTGCTGCACAGCGAATCAGCATCATGGGCATTTTTAATAAAGGAGCTGGCATTTTGGCGCCCTTGCTTTTTGCAGCCGTAATATTGAAAGCTACAGATACTGATCTATTCGCCCAACTCGCTACGATGAGTGAAGCACAAAAAGACGCTGCGCTGGATGAATTGATAAGAAGAGTGATCCTTCCTTATATGTGTGTAGGAATTGTATTGTTTGCATTGGGACTGATGGTGCGCTACTCCCCTCTTCCTGAAATTGACACCGAACATGAAAGCACAGAAGTGGCCACGGCAAATATGTCTAAGAAGAGCATATTCGAATTTCCGCACCTGATACTTGGTGCGATCGGAATTTTCCTGCATGTAGGAACACAGGTGATTGCCATAGATACAATTATAGGCTATGCGAATTCAATGAACATTCCATTGATGGAAGCAAAATCATTTCCTTCATATACATTGTTCGCGACCATCTGCGGTTATATATTAGGAATAATAACGATTCCAAAATATATAAGCCAGGTAACTGCATTAAGAATCTGCACATTTCTCGGAACTCTGTTGACACTTTTGATTCTCTATACAAGAGGTGAAGTTCGCTTTCTGGGTCATGTAACCGATATTTCCATCTGGTTTGTTGTTTTGTTAGGTCTTGCGAACTCCCTTGTGTGGGCGGGTATCTGGCCACTTGCGTTGGATGGATTGGGAAAGTTTACCAAACTTGGGGCTTCTATCATGATCATGGGATTGTGTGGCAACGCTATCGTGCCGCTTTTCTATGGGTACTTCGCTGATAAGCTCGACGTACGCCAGGCGTATTGGGTATTGTTTCCTTGCTACCTTTATTTGGTTTTCTATGCGATATATGGACATCGTGTGAGAAAATGGAAGATATAATCCATAGGCTAAGAGTTAAAGAGGAAAGGGAAAGAGATAAAGAGTAAGCTTAAGGATATGGGGTTTTGGAATACAAACCTCCTGGGTCGGATCTATATCACTTAGGTATGCTATACCTGTGAAATTTTGCGTAGGAATGGGTTTGACAGGCATACCTAAAATTTGAATGATATGGCAACGGAACATTTGAAAATATATAATGGTAAAATCATAACTCCTTGCAGAATTATTCCGCAAGGAACCATTCTCGTCACTGGCGACACCATCACTTCTGTCTCCGAGAAAAACATAGAATTTCCGGAGGCCATCGAAATCGATGCGAAGGGCGATTATATCTCTCCCGGGTTTATTGATATGCATGTACATGGTGGAGGCGGACATGATTTCATGGATGGAACCGAAGAAGCGTTTTTGAAGATCGCTGAAACGCATGCACGCTATGGAACCACTTCGATGCTTCCAACAACATTGACAAGTGATAAAGAAGGTCTACTGCATACACTTGACGTTTATGAAGAAGCAAATCGAAAAAATATCTCAGGAGCACAGTTTATCGGGTTGCATTTGGAAGGACCTTATTTCGCGATGAATCAAAGAGGCGCTCAGGACCCAAAGTATATCCGTAATCCAGATCCCGAAGAGTATAAAGCAGTTCTCCGTCGTTCCTCATCAATTAAACGATGGAGTGCAGCCCCGGAGTTAAAAGGCGCGATTGAATTTGGGAAATATGTTACGTCTAAAGGCGTATTGGCAGCACTCGCGCATACGGATGCTATTTATGAAGAAGTGGTTGAAGCGTTTGAAAACGGGTATACGCTGGCAACTCATCTTTACTCTGCAATGTCGGGCGTAACAAGAAAGAATGCTTTCCGGTATGCAGGTGTGATAGAGAGTGCCTTTATACTGGATGAGATGGACGTTGAAATCATTGCAGATGGCGTTCATCTTCCCGCTCCGCTGCTAAAGCTTGTTTACAAGATCAAAGGGGCTGATCGCACGGCCCTGATCACGGATGCCATGAGAGCAGCCGGCATGCCTGAAGGTGAAAGTGTATTGGGCAATTTAAAAACAGGACTCCGTGTTATCGTTGAAGACGGCGTTGCCAAACTGCCCGACAGGACTTCATTCGCGGGAAGCGTTGCTACCGCCGACAGGCTTGTAAGAACAGTTATGCGGCTCGCCGATATTCCATTACTCGATGCCATCCGAATGATCACGAGTACGCCTGCGCGGATCATGAAAATAGCGGACAAAACGGGTTCATTGGCTGAAGGCAAATATGCCGATATTGTGATCTTTGACGAAGGTATTAATATCAAAAAAACGATTGTGAAAGGGCAAGTGATCTACGATAAAAAAGATTAGAAACCCTCCACGACGAAAAGAAATTTCAGATCATCCGAATCTGTTGTAATTATATTTGGTAACGCGAGTATATCATCAAGAAGAATATGCGGAATAGAGCTCTCCCCACTATACACCAGATATTACGAGACGGAAATACTAAAGTCAGCATCCCGGCAGGGTTAGAGAGAATATTACATCAGTTCCGGTGCGCAATGAAAACTCGAATTCAATTAGCGAACAAACCTATAGTATATATTATCGACTCATCATCACACAGGCTAATCTCCACATCATGTTATCACTTCTCTTTGTCGCGTTGAACAAACCATTCGAATGACCATGGACCGTTTCCAATAATCATAAAGTAAACCAGGAGAAAAAATGTCACGAGAGCAACAAGTAATTCGGAGAAAGGATTTAGAACACCGCCTGAAGATTTGACAAAGAGGATTGCCCCAATGAGTATAGGCAGCTGAATAAGACATGCAAAGCGGGTCAATAATCCCAAAGTGATCAAAACCCCTCCGAGTAAATGAGCAAATACGATGTAATGGCTCAGAAGAATTAATACGAACGAATCAAAAGAAAGAGAATTGGCCATCAGGTTCATGAGGGTGCTCATGTTCTGGAGAAACTGAATTCCTTTGGAGATAAGGAATATTCCTAAAACTATGCGAACAATATCCATCCACTTGGGATGGTGCATGTCGCCCCAAAGCTGTAAGCGTTGTGCGAGGTTCATATAGTAAAGTTTAAAGTGGTAAAAGAAAGAACTTGGTGTGAAGGTAGAAATATTCTGCCACTAAAAGTTGTTTGCCACGGATTTCAGGGATTACCACGGATTAATCCGTAATAATCTGTGTAATCGGTGGCAAACTTCGTTATAGTTTAGTTTTTTGCCGGCACAAACAATACCGCATCCGCTGCAACAATTCCATCAGAACTTTTGTTTGTGATCCCGATGTATGGTTTTGCGTCCTTTTTGAGTGAATAGCTTCCAATGTCGACCCATTCTCCCGATGTTTGTCCTTCCACTTTTACAGCTGCAGATTCTATCACTTTTTCCGTGGTTTTTGCTCCATCGAATATCATCACAGAAGTTTTGGAAGACCCATTCTGAATTTTTGGGAAATAAATATAAACATGATAGTTACCTGAATTTTTGAGAGCAGGTAAAAACCGAACCGATTTGGTTCCCTGGCCTTTGCTGTCGTCGGTAAACATGGAAAATCCATACGCGCCCGCTTTTTCTTTCTTCCAATCACCCGTTACCTGTACATCCTTGCTATCATTATCAACCAGCACTTCTGGTAGAGTTCCATCAGCTAATGGATCCGATACAAGTTTCTGCTGAAGTTCTTTAATATTCACCTGGTGTAGTCCTGTTTTGTTATTAATAGCCATCACAGAGGCAACGGCGGATGACTGAGCCATCACCATGAACACAGGTTCCATTCTTATTGAACCGTATGCGATATGAGATGCACTCAGGCAAACGGGTACCAACAAGTTTTTACATTGTTCTTCTTTTGGCAGCAATGAACGATACGAGATCGGATACGGCGGAAAACCCCCTACCTGCACATCGCCTTCATTCTTCACCATCTTCACACCGTCTTTTTCAATAACGATTCTGGAACAGTTGTGTGAGTCCATTGTATAAGCAGCCATTCCTACTGCATCGGGTACAACTTCTTTTCCCTCGCAGTTTGCCTGTGTCATTACATAACTCCCGATCATCCGCCTGGCTTCGCGAACATACATTTGAGGCGACCAGTTGCCGTTGTCAGTATATTCGTCTTTCGGATAACCCCATCTTAGCATCTCATCGCGTAAATGCTTTGGCATTCGCTCATCATGCCCGATGAAATATAAAAGACCCTTAATATACAATTCGTGTGCTTTTTGAATTTCTGCCCTCTTTTCATAGCTGCTTTCGGGATAGTCGTAGTTCATGCCGAGCATGTCAGTTGAGAAAGGGCCATTATTATTAATATCCGTTTTTTTGTTCGGCATCAGGTCGGGCTTTAGAATTAAATTGAACGGCCGGTTTGGTTCTTTTTCGAGAACTCTTAATAACAATTCATAATGGGATGGAGAATAACCCTCAGGCTGTGTAATTGGAATCTGGTTTGCCGGGTCAGAGGTGAGGCATATCCTGAAATTATAAGCCTGCACTTTTTTATCTCCTGATCCTTGTTGTGCAACTGGCTCACTACTGATTCCCCAAAGTAATCCTGATTCCGGTTGTCCCTTTGTTTTGTATGGATCTATACCATCCACGAATTGATGTTTATCCCTTACCTGGACACCATTGTACAGTTCGTTGTATAAACTATTGGCCTCACGTCCTACAGTATACGCTACTCCCGCCTTCGCCAGCAGGTCACCCTCATAGGTACAATCGAGAAATATTTTTGCCTCTACGATCCGGTCGGTTCCTGGTTCCGGTTTGTTCGAGTTTTCAATGACTATGTTGTTGATGACTGCTCCTGTCTTACTAAGACTCTTTAAGCGATAAGAAAATAAAACTTCTGCTTTCGCTCTTTGCAGGTATTCGTTAAATAAATTTTCTGCAACATGCGGCTCAAATATCCATTGCTCGAACTTACCATAGTGCTGGCCGATTCTCCTGTAATAGTCCAGTGCAAGACCAGAGATCGCAAACTTGTTTCCAATGTCAGTGTATCCAAGTCCTCCCGAGGTCAATCCACCGACATGCTGGCCTGGTTCGATGAGTAGAACTGTCTTCCCCATTTTTTTTACTGTGTAAGCAGCCATCACACCTGCCGAAGTTCCGCCATAGATGCAGATGTCGACTTTGGTGACTGCAGCGGCTGGCTTGTCCGCGTCTTTAGGCATGCCACGGCTCGGAGCCGTGGCATGCCTCTGCTCCATTGGATTGTCCGGGTTAGCTATGCCATATCTTTGAGGCATGGCATACCTGGCACCGTTGGCATATCTCTCCTCCTTTGACTGACTTTTCGGCAAATACATAACAGCTACCACACCAAGTAACACAGCAGACAAACTTTTTATAATCATATATTCAGGATAATAATTTTTTAAGATAAGAAGGATAATTGTAACCGCCATCGATTCCATCTCCGATTGTTATACTATCACCAAAGCAAACAATCTTTTGGTGAGGCAGTCTGTATTGCAGAATTGCATTATACACAGCAATGCCTATCACTCTGTAACCTTCTGGTGTAGGATGAAGGCCATCAGTAGTATTGCTGTTTGCTTCGTTCTTTATTAAACTGTTTTTCTCCAACCCGATGTTACCAATTGAATTGAAAATATGATACAGGTCCAAAAATGGAATTCTGTTTTGCATGGCCATATGCTCAATCCGTCCATTCATTTGCAGTAACCGTCCATGATGTCCCTGTGGTTTGTAGAAATCGGGATTGTGCCGCGTGAAAAGATACGGCTCATAAACAGGGAGAAGATTCATCAATAAAATATGGCCTTTAATCCTCTTAATTTTACTTAGCAGTTCCTGGAGATTCTTTTCGTATTGATCAAGTGGAATATATTTGCGGCTATTCATGTCGTTTGTACCAGCCATCAGTATCGTTAATTCTGGCCGGTGCGACAAACAATCTTTCTCGATCCGTTCAAGGAGATCAACGGTGTTGTTTCCTCCGACCCCAGCATTGATCACAACCACACCTGCCGCATTTTTTCTCCAGTTTAATTCTGTCAAAGCTTTAATTGAGAAAAAGGAAGTTACCACCGTTGATTGAATAAAATTTCTTCTCTTCATTATATCATTCCTTTTCTTCCATGAGATTTTTATATTGCGTGAGTTAGCCACCAAGATAAAAGCCTCTTGCAAAATTGCATCGTCAAGTTTTCAAATTTTGAAATTTTCAAATTAGAGTGTTATCCTCTTACGGGAATCAAGTCAACGATCCAGGAAATCAGTAACCGGGATTCTGGGTCAATAAAGTGTTCACGTCTCTTTCTGTTTGAGGAATTGGCAACAAAAGATGATGTGCCTCAACTTTGATGGCAGGATTCTGCGCAGCCATGGCAGACTGCAGGCGCTTCGTCCTGATGAGGTCATACCGCCGGTGCCCTTCAAATGCGAGTTCCAAACGTCTCTCCAATAAAACACTATCCCTGAAAGCAGCCTGGCTCAAACCCGCTGTAAGATTTGCCAGGCCTGCACGATTACGAATTCGGTTAATTGCGCTGTAAGCGTCTGAATTATTCCCAGATTGTTCGTTAAGGGCTTCGGCATACATTAATAAAACATCAGCATACCGGATGACTGGAAAATTGTTATTTCCATCATTATTCCCCGTAGCTGCAGGATCGAGATACTTTACAACATATCCTGGAAAAACAATAGTAGATGGCGGAACAGGTGTTCCTGTCGGTGAATAAACCTTTATGGTAAGATTTCGCCTTTTATCCGCGGGATTGTAGGCGTTGTACAAATTATCCGTAGCGGGATCATCGCCGAATCCGGCAACGTTATTCACCCGGTCGAAAGGCGGGCGCATATAACCTTGCATAAAGCTGCCTTCACCACCCAACACCCCATTTGACTGAACTTCAAACACACTTTCTTTTCCATTTTCATTCGCGATCAAAAATGCGTCGGCAAAGTTTGCCCATAAGTCATAGCCCGCTCCCAGATCCATTACCTCCTTTGCTTTTGCTGAAGCTTTTGCCCATTCACCGCGGGTGAGATATACCTTGGCGAGAAAGGCTTTTGCCGCGCCCCTGGTCGCCCTGCCCTTGTCTGCGGCGCTATGCGTAATAGGTAATACTGTTTCTGCTGCCGAAAAATCTTCTATGATCTGCTTGTATACTTCCTCCGTTGGCGATCTTGTAATTTGGAGGTCATTCAGCGAGGTAGTCTCTTTCAATACTAGAGGCACATCACCAAACAGCCGCACAAGGGTAAAATAGTAAAAGGCCCTCATGAACTTCGTTTCGGCAATCAATCTTGCCTTCAATGTCTCATCCATCGTTACCGCAGGAAGGCGGTCTATCGCGGCATTTGCACGGTTAATGGCACGATAGGCTACAGACCAAAGTCCTATAAATGTTGTTGTAGCAGGTGTGAACGTATATTTATCCAGGTCATTTTTCGCCTGGTTTGCGGTGGATCTACCGTTTCCCCATTCCGCATCGTCGGTGGATTGGTCTGAAAGGATCCACATGCCCTGATTATAGAATTCATTCGTATTCATTAAATCATACGCAGCGCTTACAGCAGCCTTGGCATCATCAGCATTCTTATAAAAATTTTCCGGAGTAAAATTTGATTCAGGCGTCTTTTCCAAAATTCCTTTTCCGCAGGCGGACACCAGGAACGTTATTGTGAAAATGAAATAAATATATTGTTTCATACAGCTCATATTTCGTTGGGTTACTAATAAGTCAGTTTGGTTTCGTACAATTAAAAGCTAACGTTTAATCCAAAGAATACAGTCTTTGCTGCGGGATAACCGCTATAATCAAATCCCTGGCTCCTGCTGTCCTGGCCGAAACGGTTTACTTCAGGATCGAAGCCCGAATAGTGTGTCCAGGTAGCAAGATTTTGCCCGGAAACATACGCGCGTATCGACTGCACTCTTAACACTTTTAAAAAAGAAGGAGAGAAAGTATATGCCAACTGAACATTTCTCAAACGCAGGTAAGAACCGTCTTCAATTTGCCTGGTGGAAATCCTATTTGCCGGTCGAGTAGAAGTCGCTCTAGGTATATCCGTGTTTGTATTTGTTGGAGTCCACCGGTTGAGCATGTCCTTGCTCTGGTTATTCGTTCCATTCAAATATTCCAGCTCAAAGCGATTGGCGTTCAGAATATCATTTCCGTATACACCCTGGAAGAAAATACTCAGCTCGACGCCCTTATATGAAAAGGTATTGGTGATGCCCCCGAAATATTTCGGTTGTGCAGTCCCGATAATAGTTCGATCCAGGTCATTAATGATATTGTCATTATTCAGATCCCGGTATTTCCTATCGCCCGGCTTTTTAGCCTGAGCGTCTGCAAGCTTCGCAATTTCTGCAGCACTCTGGTATACTCCGTCCGTGATATAACCATAAAAGCTTCCCAACGGCAAACCGACGCGGATAACTCCCGAATTAAGACTCTGCGCAATATTCGCGACTTCACCGGCAAAGATTTCCTTTGCTCCTCCGATATCTGTTACCGAATTTTTATTTGTTGATATATTCAGGTCAGTATTCCACTGAAAAGCACCAGTGAGATTTCGCGACGATATCGTTAACTCGATTCCCTTGTTTTGAACACTTCCTAAATTCTTAAGGGCCGTTGAAAAGCCTGAAGTACTGGGTATAGTCAGGTTTAGCAAAAGATCCCTGGTTTTCTTCAGGTAAACATCGGCTGTCAACATCAACCTTCCATGGAGAAATTCAATATCTACTCCAACATCCGCTTGTGAAGTTGTTTCCCAGGAGAGGTCGGGATTGGCTATCTGCGCTGGGCCAATACCGGTAGAAACAACATTTCCGAAAACATAATTTTGAGTTCCCAATAAGGAATAAGCCGGGTAGTTTCCGATTCCATCCTGGTTGCCAGTGAATCCGTAGCTGGCGCGTAATTTCAATTCGCTAAAAAGGTTGCCATCATTCATGAACGGCTCTTCACTGACCTTCCAGGCTACAGCACCTGATGGGAAATATGCGTAGCGCTTGTTTTCTCCGAACCTCGACGATCCATCCGCCCTGATAGAAGCGGTTACGAGGTATTTATTTCTAAAACTGTAATTCACTCTTCCGAGGTAAGACTTCAAACCCCATGTACCAACACCTGACGTGGGTACAAGGGCAACCGATCCCAAAGCCAGGTTGTTGTAGCTAAGATTATCATCCACGAAATTCCTTGAAGCCGAGGAGCTGACCTCCGTTCTATTAGCCTGCTGAGTATATCCCGCCAGCAAATTGATATGATGATCCGCGCCTAGACTTTTGTTGTAAGTAAGCAGGTTTTCGTTTATCCAGGTAAGTGATTGTGAATTCCCGATTGAAGCAGAACCTCCCTGGGAAAGTCCACTTGACACCGTACGTGGAAGATAAGAACCTTGCTTTTGTATTATGCCGTCTACTCCAAATATTACCTTAAAAGTCAATCCTTCTGCAATCCGGTATTCGCCGAAAATATTTCCAAAGATCCGGACTGCAGTGTTTTTGTTCTTACTATCCAGTGCCAGTGCAACTGGATTATCTGCAGTGAAGTTGAGATAAGGATTCGTGATCACATAAGAACCGTCTTTATTCTTGATCGGCACTATTGGTGGAAATTGAAGGGCCGCAATCGTCACCAGGCCAGCACTGCCGAGACTTCCATCCGTTCTCGACTGATCCGTGGTTGTTCTGTTGATCGTAAGACTGTTTCCGACTTTTAATCGATCATTAATTCTTTTGTCGAGGTTGATCCTGAAAGAATATCTATCAAACCCCGAATTTTTTACAATACCATCCTGCGTAAAATAACCAGCTGACATTGCATACTGCGTCTTTTCGTCACCACCACTCATGGATAACTGGTAATTCGCAATCGGTGCACTTTGAAAAATTTCATCCTGCCAGTCAACCCCATCACCGATCGAATCGATCTGCGCCTGGGAAAAAACGGGAGGACGCCCATCATTTATATTTACATCGTTCAAAAACGTAGCATACTCTCCTGCTGTGAACACCGGGTATTTCCTTCGGATCTTTTGAGTGCCATAATATGATTCAAAAGTTATCAATGGAGTTCCGGCCTTTCCTCTTTTCGTGGTAATGATCACAACGCCATTCGCTCCACGCGAGCCATAAATGGCAGTGGAGGATGCGTCTTTTAGTATTGATACGGATTCAATATCGCTAGGATTAAGAGTACTAAGTACATTGAAGCTGGCACCGCTTGATGCCCCATCGTTTTTAAAAGGAACGCCATCTATTACATACAATGGCTCGTTATCACCCTGGATAGAATTGCCTCCACGAATGCGAATGGTTGTTGAACCCCCCGGGGCACCTGAATTTTGTGTGATCTGAACACCCGCCGCTCTTCCCTGCAAAGCTTGATCTATCGAAGTGACGGCAAGTTTTTTCATTTCTCTCACGGGGATCGTGGACACGGCGCCCGTTACATCATTCTTTCGTACCTGTCCATACCCTACCACTACTACATCCGATAAACCCTTTGCATCGATCTGCAACACTACAGAAACAGATTCCTGGTTACTGACGGTAACCTCGCTCGTTACATATCCCACATGAGTAAACACAAGTGTGGTCACGTTATCATCCAGTGTGATGGCGAATTCACCTTTGTTATCAGTTGCTGTGCCCACTTTTGCATTCTTAGCCGCAACACTCACCCCATTCAGCGCATCTCCATTCTGAGATGTTACTTTTCCGCGAATAGTTTTCAACGGAAGTTCATTGTCGAGCGCCGAAACAGATTGATAGATGATACCGACAATGTCATTTTTCCGGCTAAGAATAATATAATTGTTTACTACTTCATACCGGATGCCGAGCGGCTGTAATAAGCGGTTTAGGACGGCGGCCACTTCTTCGTTCCTGGCTACGATGCTTACTTTCCGGTTAGATTGAATGATCTCTGGACTGTACATGAACTTGCCTCCTGAAAGCCGTTCAATCTCGGTCAGAATATTTTTTATTTCTTCTGCTTTGATTTTTAGCGTAATCCTCTTCTTCAGCAGGTCCTGTGCATTCGTATTCGTTGCATAAGAAGACAATACAAAGGCAAATAAAAGTGCAGGAATAATTGAGATCTTCATAATGGCAATTACTACTGACCCGGTCAGGTTTTTTTTCATAATTTGCAATTCGTTTTGTGTTTTTAAATAAATGTCAAAACAACCCGCTGTTAAGATTCCCCAATCCTCTGGCGGGTTCTGAAAAGCCGGCCGTGCTGAAACATAGCCGGTTTTTATTTTAAGTGGATGTGTGACTATGCATACAATTTATTTTAGCTCAAATTAATACTCACCCTGCCCATACCGATACCTGACAACTGAAAATCCCGACTCCTGACTCCCAACTCAGCTACAGCCTTGGGACGAAATGTAAATCGTTCCATCAATCGATTCATAACTGGCATTGATCGCTTTGCAAATTAGCTCGAGCTTTTCATAGAAATTTTCATTACCCATTGACGCTGACAGCGAACAGGAATTAATCACAGATTCGTCGTAGATGATATTGATTCCATAAGTATTCTGCAGGGTCTTAAAAACTTCTTTAAGTGGTGTGGAGTTGAAGATGAAGGTTTGCGGTGGACCTGGCGCGAGAACCACTGGCTCATCGATGATAGTCTTTCTCAGTTGATCCTTTGCAACATCGTAAACGACCTGCTGGTTTGGTATCACGATCAGTCCATCCAGCTTATTGGCAACAGTATTTTTTTCAGCGAAATTTTCTTTGCGGTACACAGATACCTTCCCGGTCTTTACGCGAACACTGGCTCTGTCTGCATCCGGATAGGCTTCAACATTAAAAGTAGTTCCGAGGACTTTTGTAACCAGGTCCTTTGTATATACCACAAAAGGAACAGAAGGATCTTTCCTGACATCAAAAAAAGCTTCACCGGTCAGATAAACTTCACGCTTCTTACCGAATGTTCCAGAAGAAAAACTCAACCTGCTTTTCGGATGTAGCCGCGCTGTGCTGCCATCAAACAGCGTTACAACCTGAATGCTATCGGAGCTATTGATTTGTTCCATCAAGGAAGAGGAATTTTCTGCAGGGAATTTATGCAAGTCAGCCTGGCTGATTTTTTTATGTGGCTTCAAACCAAAATATATAACTGACAACACACATATTCCCAAAACAGCTGCCGCCACTCCCATCTTTATGTAAAGACGCGGCATGGCTTTCTTTACAGGCATAAACCTTCTGCTTGTTTGAACAGATTTTACGGAAGAGGTCCTTTGCATGATTGCCTTTATCTCATGCTCAATCTCTTGTTCGGACAGTTGTTTGTGATTTACGGTTAACGCATACACAATCGCCTTTGCATAATTTAACAAGGGCACTTTTCCCGGGTTTGCCTTCATCCAGTTCTCCCAATATTCTTTGTAAGCACTGTTGTTATCTAATAACCAGTTGCGAAATGTTGGATTAAAGACAAAGTCCTCAATGGAAGAAAATGAATCCTGATTCATGTAACCGTTTTATACTAGTGTATAGGCAGGAATCAAAAAAATCTACTGGGTTTTTCGAAAAAAAATAAATTCTGTCTAAAAATGAAAGAAAATGAACAGAAGAATGCTTAGTGAGATGGAGAAATAATCGGGACTGGATAAGCCCTTGAAACGTTTCATTGCCTCATGAAGAAGATTGTATACAGATTGCGGATTAAGGTCCATGATCTCGGCGATTTCGTCGAGGTCGGCATCCATATAAAAGCGCAGGTAAATAATTTCCTGTTGACGGGGAGAAAGTTTTTCCAAAACCGCTCTCACCTTAAAAGAAAGTTCGGTTAATTTCTCCTGGAGCATAACATTATGATCAACCGGCAATACCATATTAAAGGCGGCGTCAAAATGCAGCTCTTTCAAATGAACGGTCTGCCTGGTTTTATGTACTTCGCGGGATAATTTTCTTCGTAATGATTTAAGGAGATAATTCTTAACAGACCTTGTATTGCTGATTCGCTCCCTGTTTTGCCAGAGCGAAAAAAACAGCTCCTGGAGTGTGTCTTTAATCAATTCCTCGTCTTTGCAAAACCTGGTTCCGTAATTGAAAAGTAATTGGTAGTGGGACTTGATGATTTTCTCAAAAGCTGGTTGATTTCCTGCCCTAAATAGAACCCACAGTTCTTCCATATTTTTCTCCAGGCAATCGTTAAGCATGATTAAATGTAAGGAATAAAGTGATAAGCAAAAAAAGCTGTGGAACTTTGCTATGCAGCCAAAGTCCGACTATCAATTATTACATCGGCTCTTCGCGTCGGAATCGATTCATAATAAATTAACGCAGCCACGAAATGCGCGAATCATCGCGAACTATTCGTGTTAATTTATGCAATTCTGTATAACAAGAGGATGCCCTTGTTTGGTTCACCACGAAGTACACGAACTAATTCGTGGCAATTCGTGCAAGAAGATTTCGTAAGATAATTACTGCCACGGATTACACGGATTAGCACGGATTAATCCACGCAATCAGCAGCAACATATCTTAAGTTGTGTA
>DAINQQ010000053.1:0-27910 GCA_036742645.1 Flavitalea sp. | reverse complement strand
TATTTCATGTATATAGAGGTGGGTTGCCAAAAAGTTGAGTAGCGTGATACCGCACAAGAGTGCGACGCAACAGGTGCCCAAAAGAATTGCTGTCGTTCGGAACAAAAATTAAGCCCTTCACTTGCGCGACATTGCAACAGAAAAACGAAATCCAAATGTGCATAAGATTTATAAACCGATGAGAGACAAAAACAAGCACAGCTTTCCCATGATAATTTAGATGAAATTTCTGCCGGACACTTGCATTTATGATACCTGTCTATTATCTTGGTCTCTGTTATCACTTCCCGTGTCTATTCCGATGAAATACCAGAGATCTATTCCAATGAAATACCAGGATTTTAATTCGCGTATTTCATTATCTAAAAATAGACTCTATGATACAGTCAAAAGAACTCCGTTTCGGTAACAAAGTTTACAATCCACGCAACGCAGAAATTATCACGGTTCAGCAGATTCTCCACAGTACTATTATTTACGACACACAATTGAAAATAAACAAAGAAAGATCTAACAACGGTTGGTCTTCCATTATGATCTACACCTCAGAGGTAGTAGAAGTAATTAAAGAGGTAGAGTACCAGGACCTTGACCCGATTATTCTAACACCCCAGATACTTCAAAAATGTGGTTTCCGGAATTTTATACGCGATGAATGGATCATAAGCCACAGCGCTGGCCATGCGGATTTTGATTTAACGCCAGAAGGACTTCGGTTGAGACATCCAACGCCGTCCAGATTGCCTATAAAGTACCTTCACCAACTTCAGAATTTCTTCTTTGCTTTAACCGGCGAAGAGATTGAAGTTAACCTGTAAAAAAGCTTCGAAAAGGCTGCCTGAGCAGGCTAAAACTCACAGGCTGCCCGGATCTTTTTCACAATTCCGTAGAAGGTTTTATTATTGAAGAAGAAAATCCTATTTTTAGTAATCCAGCTTCATTTCAGGTATGACAACGACAGAAATTTTTAACCTCTTCTTACTTTCTTCCCTGATAGCGCTGGTATTTTATCACTTCATCTACAAAAGCATACTGCAGATAATTGAGATCAGGAGGATAAAGACAAAGGGACAGAAGGTTAGAGCAATTATCGTTGACACAAAAAAAACAAGAGGGCGGGACGGCGAAACATTTTTTCACGCGGTGTTTAAGTATACCACCAGCTCGGGACAAACTATCACAACCCAATCCAAATATGCAAAGGGCATAAAACCGGAATTAGGCAAAGAACTCACGATTTACTATATGCCTTCAAGGCCCGACAAGCATTATATACCGAGATCACTTCCATATGAAATTATCCCGATAATGCTGGCAGTTCCAGGGTTGATCTTCTGTGTTTTTGAGCTTTTGAAAATTACACACCTGTTTAATTGATGTTTGGGTCGTTCAACAGTTGGTGAATAACTTTTCCAAAAAAGTATTTTACTTCACGAAAAATTCAATGGCATCCCATGCCACTGGCTCTACGACCGTTACGAGACCGACAGATTTTTTGGCGTTCCTCTGGCCTAAAGTGTATCTGATGATTACTGCGATATCTTCGGAATTCATTGCAAACGATTTCTTACAGAAATATGGGCAGCATCGCAACGACCTTTCACTTACCCAGAGAGTGGAGTTAATAGCAGATCATCTCAAAAATAATATCCCGGCAATTTCATAAGGGCAACCAGAATCCTCAATAAAATAATGGGATCCGGAAAATCCAAATGAGACTGGGATGTTCACAAATTATTATTGGTTGCCTATTGTGGCAAAGTTTGTCGAAACATATGGCCCGGAGCATCTGAGGAATCGATTACAGATATTGAAGAAATTACGAAAAGAAATACGGGCGAATATACAATTGGACTTTTCATTTATTGAAGTGATCAATGTTTATGTGATAAAACACTTACCCCGGATTATCAAAAACTACCTAGAAGCAGTGACAAGATTAAAGAAGTCGTAACCACCGCAGGCTCTGATCATTAAGACTATGATTATTATTGCGCTCTTTTTGTCCATGGATTGGAATAGATGAGGACGCGGTGACAGGTTCCGTGCATAATGTGTTGAGGAAACTTTTGGAAGCGTAGACTGAATAAAGAAAGCCTGAAAGCTTATCAAGCCTCCCCAACAGGCAGAGAACTGGAGATAAATGCGTTTGACGACCGTGTTGAAATCGGTGGAGAAGCAGTCATTATTATGAGGGGTGAGATAGCGATATGATTGCCTTTGCCTTGCTCCCATCGTTCGTGTTAAAATTAAAAAAACCAAAATATTTTTTATTACCGGTCGTTTTATAAAGGCATTTTTAAAGCCTTCCTGTTTGAAAAAAACACTTAAGAATTTTTCACCTTTTTTTCTTTTTATTCTAACGGTATTTTCTAGTATATATACCGACGCTCAAACGATAACAGGGGCGTGGAAAGGCAAAATAAAAAATACCAAGGTTGAATTGAAACTAATCAGATTAGGAGATAGTATCACCGGTACCTCATACTACTATAAATCAAAATCTGACTTCCGCCGCTACACCATCAGAGGCTATTTTGATCCAATCACTAACCAGGTGATTTGGTGGGATGATATATTGGTGGGTGATAAGTCTACAGGTATATTTACCCGGCCGAGAAGCTCAAATCCCCTGTTATCGACTGCCGATTTTAACTGTCCCGGAGAGAATAAAATGTTTCTAGATGGTACTGCCTGTTTAAGGGATGAAAGGGAAACCGAAAAAGGAAACGTTCAACTTGAAAAAACACATATTGTCGTTTTCGCTGATGAATGGGACTTCGTCATCGAAAATTACCATAGCGGAGCAAATGATCCCCAGATTATTGATAGCATTTCCAATATCGCGTTACTACGTTATCCTCTGTCAGAAGAAAGACCTGTTTCGACAATTATCGAGCCGACAAAGCCTATGCGGAGCACTGCCACAATACCAATGCAAAGCACTGACTCTATACCTACACAAAGCACTGCCATAATACCAATTCAAGGTACTGATACAATACCAGTACAAAGCACTGCTACAATACCGGTACGAAGCACAGACACAATACCAATACAAGGTACTGACACAATACCAGCACAAAGCACTGCCACAATACCAATACGAAGTACAGACACAATACGTATACGAAGTATTGCCACAATAATTGAAGAAAATATAACACCGCAGGAAGTAAAAGTAAATATTGAACAAAAATTTGTCGACCGTAAAAAAAGTCTTGCAACGGTGATTCCAATAACAGCTGACTCAATAGAACTGCGGTTTTATGATAACGCCGAAATTGATGGGGATTCGATCGCCTTATTTCTGAACAATGTTCTTCTTTTTAAAAATATCCGGCTAACAGACCAGGCTTATATAATAAAACTAGCCGCGTTGTCGCTGGAAAATGATAATGAACTGGTGATGGTCGCAGAAAATCTCGGATCAATTCCTCCAAATACTTCACTAATGGTTGTGATAGTTGGTGATAAGAGATATGAAGCCCGTTTGCAAAGCACGGAAAATAGCAGTGCATTGATAAGATTTGTTAAACCAGGCACCGTCCATTGATCGTAAGGGTGCCTTTACGACTTCACAAGTGTCTATCTCCAAAATTCTGTGGATTTATGGAACAGCTTTTGTAAAGTTATTAGTAAATGACCGACTATGGAAAGAGACATCAATGGCCAGCATTCCGAATCACTGGTCAGAAAGATTACCACTGAAAGAGAAAGATTTGTATCTGCGTGGCAACAAGGAGCGGGAAGTAGAGAGTTAAACGAGATACGAGAAAATATAAAAGAATTGAATGATCTTCTTTGGGAAACGACTTTGCAACATGCCAATGGCAATGGATTTTCCAGATCCGGATACGGTCCTCAAAGGGATTCGCAGACCCGGGTAACACCTCTCCACAAGCGCCCATAGGTTTGTTGAGCTAAAGATTTCGAGTTTTCTCTCAAACGTAGTTCGTTGTAAGTATCCTCATGATCCCTTTCTTATGAACAGTTTTTCTGTGGTAAAATAATTTCTGCAATAGTATATTGTAGAATGAAATCCAGCTTACTGCATCGCATAAGAACTTTGATTGTCTTCTTTGTGATCGCATTATTGCTAAGTGGAATCACTGCTTTTCCAATACACACAGAACTGAAATGGATGCACGAAAATCGTATTATGTCAGCGATTCCACTAATCGGCTCCTGGCTTGATAAAGTTTGGAAAGGTGTTGACGAAACATCGCGTAACCATGCCTTCCTGTTTTACGGATTTGATTGGCTCGCCTTTGCTCATATCGTGATTGCATTGCTATTTATCGGTCCGTACCGGGATCCTGTAAAAAACAAGTGGGTTATTCAGTGGGGTATTGTCGCTTGCCTGGGAATAATTCCCCTTGCTTTCATCGCTGGTCCGATTCGAGGCATTCCCGGGTTTCATATTCTCATCGATTGCGCATTTGGGGTAATTGGTATTGTTCCATTGCTTTACTGCCTGACCTTGATCAATAAGCTACAAAGAACCACTTAGAAGGAAAATTTTATTGCTTAGATCGCAGCATAAATGTTAAATTGGTATTAAAGTTGGGGCAATTGAGCTATGCTGAACGACTTCCAGATGTTTGAAAATTATATGGCAAGTTCCACGTTCATAAACTTGCCAGAATTCGAAAAAGAAGAGTTTCTTATATCCTACAACAACCTGGTCGAAGAAGAAATGGATATTACACTGCAGGAAGCGAAGCAACATCTTGATCAAAAAACAATCTCTGACCTTTTCTTTCGCATTTACGGTCATCTTGATAAAGATGCTTTGTCTGAACGAGATGATGAGTGGAACTTCACTTTTGGTTTCCGACCCTCATCAATGATACGCCATAACAGGTCTTGGGGCCAGTAAGGCTATCGGCTAAAATCCCTCTCGGAGGAAGCTCCCGTAACCCTTAACCGTTTGTCAAAACCATTACTAATTACCTTTCATTAGCCATTTCTTAGCAGCTTCGATCTCCTCAAATGTTTTTACAACATCCTGCACCTCGGTATTTCTTATCGATTCATCAGTTGATACCCGATTCATCGTAGTAGGCGAATATATCCACGCAAAATATTCAAGTCCGGCATCCTTCATTCTCGAAAGCCAGTTGCCGCCGACCCAGGCACATGCTGGTGTCCAAATACCCACAACGTTCGTATTATCATTTAATACCTTTGAACACTGATAGGCTTTTAATGCCTGCAGCATCTTTTCACACCCTGTCATAACAGAGTGCTCGGTTTGGTATCCCCGCCAATCTGCATATAGCCAATGGAATTGAGCCATATATTCTATTGTGACAAAGTCCTCATAGAAAATATATTTCCCATAGTCCTGCTTACGATTATGCAACTCCTTCTTTAGTTCTTCTTCTAACTGATATTTATTGAACGGTTTCATAACTCCAACTGAAGAATAAAATTTTGCGCCACCTCAAGTGAAATCGTTGACTTTCAAAGCGAAAATTTTGAGTGTTGCCGTCGTGAACAGGATGTGAGAGCAGAAAATAGTTTGGAATGTGGAACAAAAACTACAGTATTGACATAAGATGATTACTGCTGAGGAACCATATTTGTGGCACATCATTAAACTGGTTTGGCATGGAGAGGTGATATAGATTTACTCCCTAACTTCTACAAACGATGTTGTCCGAAGAAAGCAAAGGTCCGTTTCAGTTCTCGGCAAGACCTCCTGGAAGAATTGAATCGCATAAGAAAAATATAGCGCAGATAAATGCTCTTTTAGATTCTACGAATCCCGGCAACAAAGCCAGGGTCGGCACGACCGCAATGGTGATCGCTGATTGAAAAACATCCACAGACAAAGTCGTATTGTGCCTAAAACCAATTAAGCGTGCGGCAACCACAATGCAGCTAGTTCAGCGAAGCGTTTTTACTGTCACGATTTAATCCAAATACCGCTTTGGTTAGCTTAGCCAGTGGATCACTACTGTGTTGTCTCATGTAGGCAAGAATACTGTCGAGTGTTATTGTGGCCTGTTCACGCGTCATCCCTGTATTCGACATCAGAAGAAAAATCATATCGGCAACGGAGGTCTTATTGATCTGTTGTTTCCTTTTCACAAACTTTCATTTCCTTGTAATAAAGTAAAAGCGTGCCAGTACCCTCCATCCCACGCCAGCGATATCAATGGCAAAATTTCCCCATGTATTTGTCTTGTGATGGTGATAAAATTCATCAAGGCTGCTTTTTCTTGCAAACCGCGAGTTAAAGTGCATGGGAATAAATTTTTCGTACACTGAACAGGGCTCGTGATTATGTTATCAGAAAGGGGTCCGGTGAAGAATATACAAGAATAAGATAGCCTGTGAGGAGAACCAACAAGGTCATCAGTTCTAACATCGTAGGAAGCCTGGGAATAAAAAACCTTTATCCGATGTCGACAAGCAAAGAAGAAACAACCAACCTGAACAGCATTGATTCGTCAGATTTCTACCGCGATCTGTTCATGAATTCGAAACAGAATGCAATGATCCTTATGGACACAGACGGCTATGTGCTTCAAATAAATAAAGCGTTTGAGGACCATTTCGGATACACACAAAATGATCTCGAAGGAAAACACACCAGAATTTTTTTCACGCCAGAGGATCAAAACCTCAAAAAGCCTGAAATGGAAATCGCCAGCGTGAAAGAACAGGGCGCAGCTGACGACAATAATTATTTAGTCCACAAAGACGGGTCGCTGGTATGGGTGACGGGTGAATCGATCCTGGTAACAACAGACAACGGATCGTTCATCAGCAAAGTCGTTCACAACATCCACACACAAAAGGTGATGGAAAGATTCCTGATTGAAACAAACGAACTTGTTGAAAGCGTTCTCAAAACGATCAAGGATGCCCTTGTGGTAGTAGATATCGATCTCAGGATACTCAAAGCAAACAAATCATTCTATCAGACGTTTGAAATACCAGAGGAAACGATTGAAGGAATATTGTTGTATGATCTGAACTATGCCTTTTGGAACGAAAAGAGCATGCAAAGCAAACTGGAAACAATGATTGAAGAAAATGAGTTCTTTCAAACAAATCAATTTCAGTGGAAGAAACCCGATGGCTCTGTGCGAATATTCAATGTCACGGCGAAAAACATGGATTATTCCGCTGATAAAAGCAAAAGAATCCTTATCGTTATCAGCGATATAACGGTTGAGAGAGAACTCGAACAACAAAAGGAAGACCTTATCGGTTTTGTTACGCATGAATTAAGAAATCCATTAGCCAATATGGCTCTATGTGCCGAGCTTATGCAAGATTCTATCAAAGACAATAAAATTGAAGAGACTGACGAATACCTGAATAAGACCCGGACGAATATCAAAAGATTAAATACTGTAGTTTCGGAATTGCACGATGCTACGAGGGCAGGTTCGGGTCAACTCCAGATAAACAAACAGCTTATTCAGTTTGAAACGCTGGTCGATGACGCGATAGAGACCGTAAGACATTTACATCCGAGCCATACAATTTTGAAGACAGGAAATGCACCGGTTGAGGTCTATGCTGACAGGCACCGGTTACTACAGGTTTTGAATAACTATCTTACTAATGCAATTAAATATTGTCCAACCGCTGATAAAATAGTGATTAATCTGTCGATAACGGAGGAAGGACTCGTGACGTCGGTAAGAGATTATGGAACTGGCATTCCCTCGAGTAAGATACCCCATATATTTAACCGATACTATCGTATAGAGAACAGCCGTGCTACGGATGGACTTGGCCTGGGATTATACCTTTCCAAGGAAATCATTAATGCTCACAACGGCAAAGTTTGGGTGGAGAGCGAAGAAAATGTTGGTTCCGTATTTTATTTTTCGCTTCCACTGAAATAGAAATATTTTCGCCAAGACGCTACGATGCAAAGAAATACTCCGTCCACCCTTTGCACCCTTGCCTGACGAGAACATTTTTTTAGCTACACAACGATGTTAACCATTCTCCCTTTCACGTAAATCACTTTTTTAGGCGACTTTCCTTCAAGCCAGCGTTTAACTACATCGTTATTTAACACAAGTTCTTCAACCTGTTGCTGAGTGGCTTCAAGCGCTATATTTAATTCAGTTCGGGTTTTGCCGTTAACGGCTACTGGATAATTTTTCGATGATTCGATCAGGTATGTCTCTTCAATGGCAGGATATGGTGCATCTAGTATAGTGCCCTCGTTGCCTATTTGGTGCCATAACTCTTCACTGACATGAGGTGCATATGGTGATATTGCTACAAGCAATTTTTCAAGTACCTCTCTGTTATGACACTTGAGATCACTTAATTCATTCACTCCGATCATAAATGCACTGACAGCAGTATTGAAGGAAAAGCGTTCCGTATCCTCTTCTACTTTTTTAAGCGTCTTGTACAATGCCTTCCATTCCCCTTCGCTAGCTTTTTGATTTTTTACAATCAGTCCTTTCTCGTCCTGCATAAATAAACGCCAAAATTTTCGCAGGAACCGGTGAACACCTTCAATGCCTTTGATATCCCATGGCTTTGATGCCTCTAGCGGGCCCAAAAACATTTCATACATGCGGAATGTATCAGCGCCATATTTCTCAACTACCTCATCTGGATTAACGACGTTGAAGTAAGATTTGCTCATTTTTTCGATAGCCGAGCCGCATATGTAAACAGTTCCGCCTGATGCTGGATCTTTTTCTAAAATAAAATCGGCGGTCGCGAAATCAGGTTTCCATTTTTTGAATGCCTCGATGTTCAACTTCAAGCCGTCCACAATGTTAACGTCAACATGCAATTCGTCCACCTCATACTGGCCTTTCAGACCAGCAGAAACAAATTGATTGGTATTGCGAGTGCGATAGACAAATCTTGAGTCTCCGGTGATCTTTCCCTGGTTAATTAATTTTTTGAAAGGCTCATCAAAGGCGAGGTAGCCAAGATCGTGCAGGACTTTAATCCATAGGCGCGCATACAGCAAATGTGCAACGGCGTGTTCGGCGCCTCCGATATAAACATCAACCTGGCCCCAGTAGTCCAATGCTTTTTTATCGGCAAACACATTATCATTATGCGGATCCATGAAGCGCAGAAAGTACCATGCAGCTCCCGCATGCGTCGGCATGGTGTTGGTATCTCGTTTCTCGTTTTCGCTTACATAGACCCATTCTCTTGAATTTCCGAGTGGTCCTTCACCCGTTCCGGCTGATTTGAATTCATCCATGGGAGGAAGTTCAAGCGGCAACTGCTTTTCATCCATTGCATAGGGAATATCATCCTTATATACAACAGGAAATGGCTCGCCCCAATAGCGTTGACGACTCCATCCGGCATCTCTCATCTTATAGTTGATCTGACGCTTGCCAATGCCGGCTTCTTCAATTTTCGCGATGACTACATCAATTGCATCTCTCATTAGCATTCCATTAATGAAGTCGCTATTCTGCAAAATCGCATCCTTGGTCGCGTTTGCCTCTTCTCCATTGTAATGGTCGCCGATAATATTTGTAATCGGTATCCCGAAGTGTTTTGCGAATTTATGATCGCGTTCATCGCCGCAGGGAACCCCCATAATAGCGCCTGTTCCATATCCGGCAAGCACATATTCACTGATCCAAATAGGAATTTCGCGTCCGTTGAAAGGATTTACGGCAAATGCACCGGTAAAGCATCCGGTTATTTTCTTAACCTCTGCCATTCGCTCGACTTCCGAACGACTTTGCACGTACTGAAGATATTGGTCAATAGCAGCCTGTTGCTCGGAGGAAGTAATTTCTTTAACCATATCATGTTCCGGAGCAACAACCATAAAGTCAACCCCGAAAATCGTATCAGGACGGGTTGTGAAAACAAGCATGTCTTTTACAACTTCCTTTTCACTCTTGATATTGAATCGTATTTCGGCGCCATAGCTTTTCCCTATCCAGTTCCGCTGAATCTCCTTCATCGATTCACTGAAATCAATTTCTTCCAACCCGCTCAATAATCTTTCAGCATATTCTGTGATGCGTAAGCTCCATTGGCGCATTTTCTTTTTCACCACGGGAAATCCTCCGCGGTAACTGACGCCATTGATCACCTCATCGTTCGCCAAAACTGTTCCCAATGCTTCGCACCAATTTACGTCGGTGTATGCGAGGTACGCCAGGCGATACTGCATCAAAACATCCTGTTGCGTGCGTTCGCCAAACTGGTTCCATTGTTCACCGGTAAAATTATTTTGGCCGGATGGCAATTGATATTTTGGATTTGGAAATACATGCTTTTGGTTGCCTTCCTTTTCAAAAACCTTTATCAACGTGGATATGCGCTCAGCTTTTTGAGTTTCGCGGTTAAACCAACTATCGAATAGTTGCAAAAATATCCACTGAGTCCACTTGTAATATTTGGGATCACAGGTTTTCAATTCGCGACTCCAGTCATAGGAGAAACCAATGTTGTCTAACTGCCTGCGAAACGTTTTGATATTTGCCTCGGTCGACACGGCTGGATGAATGCCATGATCGATGGCATATTGTTCGGCGGGCAAACCGAATGCATCAAAACCCATCGGATGCAGAACATTAAAACCTTTTAGTCGCTTATAGCGGCTATAGATGTCACTGGAGATATATCCCAGGGGATGGCCCACATGCAAGCCTGCTCCACTTGGATAAGGAAACATATCTAGCACATAGCATTTTGGGCGGTCAGAATAATTGCTGACCGCGTATACTTGTTTTTCTTTCCATTTCTTTTGCCATTTCTGTTCTATTTCCCTGAAATTATAATCCATATAGTGTATGTGCGATGTTTGATGTACGATGGACAAAGTACGAGTACGAAGTACAATCTACGGAGTGCGATTTAATTTTGTTTGCCTATTATTTAGCGTATTAAATGAAGACTCCCGGCTGTCGGGGGCTAATTACAATAAAAATAAAGTTGAGGAAAAGTTAAATCTCTCATCCTCAAAAATTTCAATATGAAAGCAATCGTTAAGTAGGGCGTCAAAAATAAGGATTGTGGTGGTAAAAACCTTTAATTTTGCCCCACTTCAATTTTCATACTAACCAATTAAAAACGAAGTTCATGGCTCAACTGGGTAAATCTTCTGCCAGGCGTTCCAAACCATCCTATTTCATGGCCATTTTGGGTGTTTCAATTGTTCTGTTCTTCGTGGGCATTTTCGGATGGCTGTTGCTGAATGCGAGCCGTTATATCGACCAGTTGAAAGAGGATGTCCAGGTGCAGGTTTATCTGCGTAACGCCGTAGCGCAAAAGGATATCGATTCTTTAAAGAACTATATCGCCGCCCAACCTTATACCAAATCGGTAGAATATATTGATAAGGAAACCGCTAAAAAGCGCTGGCTTGAGAAAGGTGAAGCAGATTTTGGAGAGCTGCTCGATGAAAACCCGCTCCCGGCTTCGATTGATTTTAATACCAGAAGCAACTACGTGCAGAAAGACAGTCTCATTGCTATCAAGGCATCGCTGGAGCAGAACGCCATGGTTGTACAGGGGGTGAATTATCCGGCCTCACTTGTTGAAAAAATGGGCCCTACCATGCAATATATATTGATAGGATTAATCATATTGGCGGGCATTTTTTCAATCTTGTCAATTATTCTGATCGATAATACGATCCGGCTTGCAATGTATAGTAACAGGTTCCTGATTAAGACGATGCAGATGGTAGGGGCTACGCGCAGCTTTATATCCCGCCCGATGAACATGCGGGCAATTATTAATGGTTCGGTGGCCGCCCTCATCTCAATTGCCCTGATATATGGATTGATCCTTGTATTTGAGAACTTTTTGCCTTATCTCGCAGATCTGAGGGACAATAGCAAACTGCTGATACTTTTTAGTTTCCTCATATTATTAGGTATAAGCATCACCGTGTTTAGCACCCACCGTAGCGTAGTAAAATATCTGAAAATGAAGCTTGATGACCTCTATTAAGTAAGTCAGGAGTCGGGAGTGGGGACTCGGGAGTCAGGGGCCTGGAGTGGTATTCAATTCTTGCTTTTGTTCTTTCGTTTAGTACGGTGCGCTGTGCAATCGCATCGAATGAATAATAGGCATTATATTGCAGCCCAAATAATACTAAATGGCAGAGAAGAAAACTATCATTGAACCAAAAAAGGTTGTTACGGAACAGAAAAGAACAGAGACGCCTAACAATCTTTTTGGAAGGGAAAACTACATATGGATCATTGCAGGGATAGCAATTATTGCATTAGGTCTCATGTTGATGGCAGGGGGCAGGAGCTCGGATCCGAATGTATTTGACCCCAAAGAGGTATACAGCACAACACGGATTACGATCGCGCCAATCCTCATTTTAATCGGCTTGGGTTTGGGTGTATTTGCCATTTTTAGAAAGCCAAAGGGAAAGTAATTGCTTAATTAAGGTTGTGTTCAATTGCGTCAACCCTTCAATTTGCATCCATTCGTGATAATTCGTATAATCCGTGGCAACAAAAAATTCCAGGCGATGTGTTCCATCGCTTTTTTTATTGTGAGCCCGCTTGTATTAAGCTACCTGTCATTTATTATTCTAACTTTTCAAATCCCCAATATACATGAGTCTTTTTGAAGCTGTCATCATTGCAATCGTAGAAGGACTAACCGAGTTTTTGCCTATCTCGTCTACGGGACATATGATCATAACAAGTGCCTTGCTGGGGGATAACCTTCATAAGCAGGAATTCACGAAACTCTTCGAGGTGGCAATCCAGTTAGGAGCCATACTTGCTGTAGTGGTATTGTACTGGAAGAAATTTTTCGATTTTAAACGTTGGCAATTCTATGTGAAATTAATTGCAGCAGTGATCCCCGCTCTTGTACTTGGATTTGTTTTTTCTGACAAAATCGATGCTTTGCTCGAAAGCCCCCTGACTGTTGCTGTCACTTTATTGTTGGGAGGAATTATCCTGCTTTTCATCGATCAATTCTTTCAGCATGGTACCATCGATGAGGAGAAAGAATTACCTTACAAAAACGCCGTTATCATCGGCATATGGCAATGCATCGCTATGATCCCGGGCGTTAGCCGAAGCGCGGCATCGATCATTGGTGGGATGCAACAAAATTTGACCCGTCGGCTGGCAGCAGAATTTTCTTTTTTCCTCGCCGTACCTACTATGGCTGCCGCCACATTGTATTCGTTGCTATTCAAAGACTGGAAACAATCGGGTACTGAATACAAGGGATACCAGATCATTTTATCTTCGAATCAAAACCTCATTGCCTTCATTACAGGCAATATCGTTGCCTTTATTGTTGCAATATTAGCTATCAAATTCTTTATAGGCTTTTTGCAAAAGCATGGTTTCCGTTTATTCGGCTGGTACCGGATTATTGCCGGAATTGTTTTGCTAGTATTGATCTGGCAAGGCCTGATTAGTTGATAGTTGGGATTTAAGAGTTGGGAGTTGATCTTTCTACCACGAATGGACGCAATTGCGGCCTTTACTCCTGACTCCTGACTTGTTGACTTCTGACTATCTTATGTGTTCTTTTAACTAATTTCAATCTACCTAACTTTTAACCAATGCCAACTGCTTCGAAAAAAGTAATCAATGCCTGGTGTTTATATGATTGGGCCAATTCAGCCTATAACCTTGTCATTACGTCAACTATTTTTCCCGCTTATTGGGAATACGTCACTGGTGATAATAATCCCGAAACGTCCGCAGACAAAGTGAATTTTTTAGGAAGGGAATTTGTAAGTGCAGCGCTCTACAACTACGCTTTATCCTTTGCTTTCCTGATCGTAGCTATCATCTCTCCCATACTGTCTTCTATCGCCGACTACAGGGGAAACAAGAAAAGCTTTATGAACTTCTTTCTTACAATGGGCAGTATGGCATGCGCCGCATTATTTTTCTTCGACAAGAGCACAATTCCTTTGGGAATTTTTTGTGTAGTTTTAGCATGTGTCGGCTACTGGGCAAGTCTTGTTTATTACAATTCTTTTCTGCCGGAGATAGCAGCACCGGAAGATAGAGACCGTATAAGCGCCAGGGGATTTTCGTACGGCTATGTAGGAAGTGTGATCCTCCAGGTGATTTGCCTGGCTTTGGTAATGGTACCGGATCTGTTTCCGAAGGGTTCGAATTTGCCTTTTCAGTTATCCTTTCTACTTGTCGGTGTATGGTGGTGGGGCTTTGCTCAAATTCCCCTGAGAAGACTTCCTAAATCCACACCGGCAGGCAGTGATCTGCAAAAAAATATTCTCACTAATGGGTATCGCGAACTACAGAAAGTATGGCAACAACTTACTCATATACCTGTCTTGAAACGGTATCTGGTAGCATTCTTCTTTTATAACATGGGTGTACAAACAGTAATGCTTGCCGCCGCTTTATATGGAAAAAGCGAATTACATATCCCTGATGCCAACCTTATCATAGCCATTCTGCTCATTCAATTGATTGCCATTGTAGGAGCTCTGGCCATTTCGAAGCTGTCCAAACGGATAGGAAACCTTAAAGCACTGATGGTTTGTATCGTTATATGGATCGGTATCTGTTGTGCTGCTTACGTGATGCCTGTTGGAGGAATTACGGAATTTTACATTCTTGCTACTATTGTTGGTTTTGTTATGGGAGGAATCCAGTCAATTAGCAGATCTACATATGCGAAGCTAATGCCCGAAACGAAGGACACTGCTTCCTTCTTCAGTTTTTTTGACGTTACCGAAAAAATTGCGATCGTGATAGGAATGCTAAGCTTCGGCCTGTTGAATGAGTTGACGGGCTCACAGCGATCTTCTGTATTGGCGTTAATGTCTTTTTTTATCATCGGCCTCATTCTGATACTGCACACCATCGCTGCAGATAAACAACACAAAGTAACATGAAACTATATTCGATCAACACGGGACATTTCAAGCTTGATGGCGGAGCGATGTTTGGTGTGGTTCCGAAATCGATCTGGAACAAATTAAACCCCGCAGACGATAAAAACCTTTGTTCCTGGGCCCTGCGATGTTTGTTAATTGAGGATGGAAACAGACTAATCCTGATTGATAATGGAAATGGTGATAAGCAGGATGAAAAGTTTTTCAGTCACTATTATCTGCATGGAGAGGATACTCTTGATAAGTCTCTCTCAAAGTATGGCTTCCACCGGGATGATATTACTGACGTATTTCTTACCCATTTGCATTTTGATCATTGTGGCGGAAGTATCATGAGACAGGGCGATCAGTTAGTCCCTGCGTTTCGGAATGCGACCTACTGGAGTAATGAAGCACATTGGATGTGGGCAACGAAACCGAATGATAGAGAGAAAGCTTCTTTCCTGAAGGAAAATATTTTGCCTATCAGTGAAAGCGGTCAGTTAAAATTCATACCAGTCCCGGTTCGGACTATTAGCGGCATGGAGCGTTTGTCTCTTTCAGATTTTACCGATAATATTTCTGTTCGTTTTGTAAACGGGCACACAGAAGCAATGATGTTGCCACAGATTCGGTATCGGGATAGAACAATTGTCTTTATGGCCGACCTCATGCCTTCACTCGCACATCTTCCGATTCCATATGTCATGGCTTATGATATGTTTCCTCTAACAACTCTTCATGAAAAGAAAGCGTTTTTAACCGAAGCGCTCACGGGAGATTATATTTTGTTTTTTGAACATGATCCGGTCAATGAATGTTGCACTCTTCAACACACCGGAAAGAGCATCAGGCAGAAAGAGGTGTTTCGCCTGGACGAGATGTGAACCTGATCTTCCGTCGGCTCATCAAGCCTCAACGGACACTTATTAAGGACGTCAATGGGTGTCTCAAGTTCTGTCGATTAATCATGTCTACCTTAATAGTGCCCACGCTGATCGGGCTTTCAATTCTTAGAGGAATATGGTTTTTATCATCACTCACCCAAACGGTCATCTTTTCACCACCCTCGAAGATTGTCCCTTTAATTAACAGGGGCTTAAATTTTATGGATTTGAACTTTCCGTATTTCGTCTTGATCGTTTCTTTGCCCATGTATCGAACATACATGTTGAACACTTCCTTATCCAAAAAAAGATCGAAGGGTATTTTATCGCCTGCTTTGTATTTCTCAAAATCAATATTTCTTGAGTAGTATATGGCACTCAATACATCCTGAACACAGCCCGGAACCTTAAAAACGCCATCATTTGTGATCGCGGTATTAGTAGTCTTATTGAAGGTCACATTTTCATATTTCTTGTATCCGCCTTCATAAACATTCCGAATGAACTTCAGTGGTTGCAATGTCGCGGTATCAATGTATGACTCGTAGCGGTCACGGACCTTAAAAAAATTGTCGTAAAAATTATATGTTTTTCCATCGCCCACGATATGATAAACTGGCTTGTTGTTCAAGCGTTCAAGCGATGTAGTAAAAATCACTTCCCCGGCTCCTACGTATACACCGGCCAGGGTGTAAAAAACTTTAAAAGTGAGTTTCTCATTAGTGCTAAAGGCGGTGTTTCGGGTGGTGCAAAAATCGTTGACGGCCTGCAGTGGAAAACTTATGAGTACGAGAAGCACAATGATCAGTGGCCTACCAATCCGACAAATCTTACGTAAATACTTTCTCACTCTTATTTTTTAAAAAATTTTATGCCTAAAATTAATAAACTGCCAATCAACGCCGGAATTACCAAATTAATAAGCCAGATGGCCAGCGATGTCGCCAATATGCCGGTGATATTACTGCTAAAAAGCGCTACAAGATCTATACTTGCTTTCCACCTGATACCCAACTCGGTCAGTAATGCAATGCTCGGTACGATAGCTAATATTAGAAAAACCACGCTTATCGACCAAAAAGTTTGCCACCAGTTAACTTCCACTTTAAAAAGCTGGAAAAACAAGAAGTACTGAAGAACAAATACAGAATACCGAAGTAAACATAAAGACAATATCCTCAATAGGATCGTTGCGTTAAAATTGTCCAAAACCTCTATGTAATCTACGTATTTATTTATACGAGGGCTTCTGTTAACAAGTTTGGTGATCCATCCTAACCGGAAATATAAAAGCGCTAAAATCAAGACGATCCCAGCAATAAAAATCGCGGCAAGATTAATCCAGGAACCCATCGAAGTGGAAGCTGAGCTCGAAACGATATATCTTTTCAGAAACAATAAGCCCGTAAGTCCAGCAACTAAAGTGACGAGCAATTGTGCCATGCTACAGACGATGGTGAGGGAGATGGCGTGAATGCGTTTGCCTTCATTGATATATAGTATCCTCCCCATATACTCACCCATGCGGTTAGGGGTAAAAAAAGCGAGCGTTGTTCCCGTGAATATGGCCTTGAAGGCTCTTTTAAATGGAATGATTTGAATGCCGCGAATCGCCAGTTGCCATTTCCTGGCTTCGATCCCCCAATTCACAAACATCAGTACAGTAACAATAAAAAATATCCATACGCTGCCACTATCCAGGGAATCCCATATCTGTTGTAATGAAACTCTCCAGTTCTGCTGTCTTTTCAATTGTCTGAAAATGGAATACACCAGCACACAGAATAATAAAGGGCCTATAAAATAGTTGAGGATTAATTTGATATTTTTGTTTAGTCTCAGCAAAATTGTTGTAAAAAATAACTGAATCGCTCCTTCTTGCAGAAAGCACCCAAAATAATTTTAGGTATTGATCCTGGTACATTAATGATGGGATATAGTATTGTAGTTGTGCAGAACGGCAAACCGGAATTGGTTGAAATGGATATTTTAAAATTGAGTGCAAAGAAAGATAATTATCAACGATTACAGATCATTCATAAAAAAGTAAGTGATCTCATTACAATTTTCCATCCCCATTGCTTCGCTATTGAGGCACCTTTTTTTGGAAAAAACGTGCAAAGCATGCTCAAATTGGGACGGGCACAGGGAGTAGCAATTGCCGCCGCAATCAACGCAGGCCTGGAAGTATGCGAATATTCACCCCGTAAAATTAAGCAGTCGATCACTGGTAATGGTAACGCCGGCAAAGAACAGGTATGGCTGATGCTACAGAGGATCTTATCGATCCAGGAAAAAAAGATACGCTATCTTGATGCGTCAGATGCCGTTGCAGTTGCCGTCTGCCATCATTTTCAGGATAACACAATCCTGAAAACTGCGGGTAAAAAAATGAATGGATGGAGTGATTTTATCTCAAAAAATCCGGAACGACTTCGAAAACCCGGTTAACAAAGTTTACGAAAGCTGTGATACGATTTTCTCCTGCGCTTTTTTCAATTGATCGGGTGATAACCTGATCTTCCCCCGGGTAAAGTTGAGATCATCTGCGCTATTGATCGGTACAAGATGTATATGCGCATGTGGCACTTCAAGTCCGACAACTGAAATTCCGCAACGATTGCAATCAAACGCCTTTTCAATTGCTTTGGCAATCGGTTTTGCGAAGACAAGAATTTCGCTTAGAAAATCCTCCGGTAGATCGAACAGGTTATCTATCTCCTTTTTCGGCACTACCAATACATGGCCTTCTACCAGCGGAAAAATATCGAGAAATGCAAAGAATTTATCGCTTTCGGCAATTTTGTAGGACGGAATCTCACCTGCAATGATTTTTGAAAAAATAGTCATGGCTCCGAGTATTTTGGATATGCGATGTTTAATGTACGGTACAAGTTGTCTAAGAAGAAGCAATGTTTGATTTACGACGTTTGATGTACGATGTGAGCTGCCTGAACTAAACATGCCTTAACTGGTTTAGCCGTTCCAACTAAAGTGCAACCTCACTCAAAATTTCACAAGGAGAAGGTATCTTTATCTCATAAGATCTCAGAACTAACATCCACATCCTCATTTACGCACTAATATTCTCTACCTTAAACTTCATAACGCCGGCAGGAACCTGTACTTCTGCGACATCTCCGATTGTTTTACCCATAAGGCCTTTGCCGATAGGAGACGTAATGGATATCTTATTCAATTTTAAGTCTGCTTCTTTTTCTGAAACGATCTGGTAAGTAAGTTGCTTTTTCGTATTGAGATTGGTTATTGTAACCTTGGTAAGGATTGAAACCTTACTGGTATCGACATTATCGGCTTCGAGTATTCTCGCGTTAGCAAGATCACCCTCCAGTTTTTTGATACGTGCTTCTAAAATCCCCTGGTTCTCTTTGGCAGCATCATATTCTGCATTTTCTTTTAAGTCTCCCTTTTCACGTGCCTCTGCAATGGCGCGGGCAGCCGCGGGCCTGTCCACTGTTCTCATTCTGTGCAACTCTTCCTTCATTTGCTCAAGTGTTTCCTTTGACACATATAAAACACTACTCATAATTACCTCCTGTTTTTAACAACGAAATTTCCTTCCGGAAATAGAAAAAAGAACAACGCCTCAGTCGGGGCTGAAGCGTTGCAGTATTTTATAACACGACAAAAATAAGCGTTTTTATTTATAATTAAGTACTTCGCCAGACCAGAAAAATAATTTTCAAAACATTGAAATCCAATAAGAATTAATTCAATCAAATACCCAGCTTTTCAATAATTACTTTGGCCATTTTGTAGTAGGCTTCGTGACTATACCCTGCGATGTGAGGTGTGATGATAACATTAGGCTGCGACAACAACCAATCGATTTGCTGTCTTTCTTCTTTCGACAAAGTTTCCAGTTTTTCGTTTTCTAATACGTCAAGCCCCGCTCCTGTAATCTTCCCGTTTCGCAAAGCCTCAATTAAGGCAGACGTCTGATGGACTTTACCCCGGGCAGTATTTAAAAAATAAGGTTTTCTTACCAGCGAATTAAAAAACTGATCATTGGCCATGTGAAAAGTTTCTGATGTGAGCGGTACATGCATACTCACAACATCAGAATACCTGCATAGCTGCTCGAGACTCGCCTCATGCACGTGGCCCGACGCAAATCCAAACCTATATTTATCATAAGCCAGCACTGCAACATCAAAAGGTAGTAGCAACCTGGCAAAGCTGCTACCGGTATTTCCATAACCGATTATACCAACCGTTTTTCCAGATAATTCAGTACCACGGTTTCCATCGCGTATCCATTTTCCTTCTCGTATTTCCTGCATGCTTGATGCCACCCGGTTCAGCAGTGCCAGCAACATTCCTAATTCATGTTCGGCTACGGCATTCCGGTTTCCCTCCGGACTGCTTACACACTTGATTCCTTTTGACTCCGCGAAATCGGTATCTATTAACTCCATTCCACTCCCCAATCTTCCGATCCACCTTAAAGAATGCGCCGGTTCGAGCATGGGTTTATCAACCTTTATTCGTGTTGTTACGATCAGTCCGGTTACTGTATTTACTTTACTCTTTAGTTCGTTGTACGTTATCGACGGCGAATAATCTACTTCGTATCCATGCTGCTGCAGATATTCAATGAGGTAGTCATGGACGCGCGCAGTGATAATTACCAGTCCATTGTCTTTGCGGTTTGGTCCCTGTAGCGGAGAAGAAGGTCTGTGTTCCATTATTTCATCCTGAATGTTAGTGCCGCGAAGTCGCTTACGCTGAGCTGTTCGGCGCGTTTATTAAAAATCTCGTCCTGCAATATATCCGGTTCGAACAGGCTTTTCACCGCATTGCGAAGTGTCTTTCTTCGTTGATTGAAAGCTGTTTTTACTAAAACAAAAAAAGAACGCTCACTTTTCATCGTTGTGTAGTCGACTCTTGGCTTAAGTGAAATCACCGCACTTTTTACCTTCGGTGGCGGAACGAAAGCAAATTCATCCACTTCAAACAAATATTTCACTTCAAAGAAAGCCTGCACTAGAACACTTGTTACGCCATATACCTTGCTCCCGTGGCCAGCGGTCACTCTTTGAGCTACTTCTTTCTGAAACATGCCAACCATTCCCTGGATGCTTTCTTTCCAATCAAGAATTTTAAATAGAATTTGGCTTGAGATGTTATAGGGAAAATTACCAACGACCATGAACGGCTGCTCAAACGGCTTTTCAATAGCGAGGACATCCCCCTGAATGATCTTATCGCCAAGTTGAGGGTAGGTTCGGATTAGCCAACCAACTTTTTCTTCATCCAATTCAACACATTTCAGGTGAAGTCCCGGTAATTGCAAAAGGTACTTAGTAAGCGCCCCGCCGCCAGATCCTATCTCAAGCAAATTCTCAAACTGAAACGAGTTGAGAGACTGAATGATCCGCTGAGAAATGGTTTCGTCTTTTAGAAAATGCTGCCCTAACGATTTTTTTAGACTGTACATATCAGGATACAAAAATACATGTATTCGCCTGCGTTGCCGTTGATACAGCAATTCCTTTAGACCTGAGACCTAATACTCAACCATCCTTTACGCGCGTCTCTCCTGAAAGCGCAATAACGTATTATATTGTAATTTAGAGCCTTCAATAAAAAAAATGAACCCGCAACAACGACCTGTTATTGGCATATCTATAGGTGACCTGAATGGTATAGGCACAGAGCTGATCATTAAAACTTTTTCAGATCACCGTATCCTTGAACTGTGTACGCCTATTGTTTTCGCCTCGAATAAAGTCATTAATTTTTATCGAAAGGCGATACCGGAAGTAAACTTCAGCTATCAGAATATCAGGGATTTTACGCGTATTCACCATAAACAAATTAACCTGTTTAATTGCTGGGAAGAAGAAGTGGCCATAAACCCCGGGCAACTTACGGAAACCGGTGGGAAATACGCGGTCAAATCGCTTGTGTCGGCAGTGCGCGCACTGAAGGAGAGCAAAATTCAGGGGCTTGTAACAGCACCCCTGCATAAGAAGCATACACAATCAGCCGAATTTAATTTCACAGGGCATACCCCGTATTTACAAAATATATTTGGCGCCAATGACGTGGTAATGCTGATGACTTCTGAAAATCTGAAAGTGGGGTTGGTTACCGAGCATGTGCCTCTGGGCGACGTTACGAGATATATAACAAGAGAAGCCATTCTTTCTAAGCTGAATATCATCAACCAAACCCTGATAAAGGACTACGGCATAGAAAAACCCAAGATTGCTGTACTAGGATTGAATCCTCATGCAGGCGATGAAGGCCTTATTGGTAGAGAAGAAGAAGAAATAATTAAGCCTGCAATCAAGGATGCAAAACATAATATGATTGTTATGGGCCCCTTCAGCTCAGATGCTTTCTTTGCACGGAGACATTACCTGAAATTTGATGCTGTACTGGCTATGTATCACGACCAGGGTCTCATCCCATTTAAGGCTTTGGCAATCGGCGAAGGCGTCAACTATACGGCTGGCCTGCCCGCGATACGTACATCTCCTGATCACGGAACCGCGTTCGATATTGCCGGTAAAAATACTGCAGATCATTCTTCTTTTTTATCGGCTATTTATGAATGTATTGATATCATACAAAGAAGAGCCACTTATCAGGAAAACACAAAAAATCCATTGAAGAAAGTTACCTCCATCATACTTGCTAACGCCGTTGATGAAAAGATTGAAGAGAACAATGCGGAATAGTATCCTATTTTGATGGGTAGGACCTAGTGGGAAGCATCAAAAACATTATCCTGAATCCCTTTATTAATAGCGTAGTTCTGGTAAGTGATCTCTACCGTTCCTTTTGTACTTTTGGGCTTTGAATGAGTCTCCGGTTTTTGTTCTGTTTCGTATTCGAAAGTAACTCCCTTAGGCAGTTTGTACTCTTTTGTGTTGAAGCTAAACAGCACCTTGTCGGGAAGGCCCCACGTGGCGAATTTCCCATATATCATTTCCATTTCATAAGTGCCATTATTTTTTGTGGTTGTATTCGCTTTATATATTAGGGCTTCTTTTTCGTTTATATATAATGTCGACAAAACCACGTCGCTTTCCTCCTTAAGAGGAAGCAGCTTGACAACAACCACCGGCTGACCCCGTACGGAAGATGTGCCGCTTGCAATCATCGCGTACTCGTTTCCTGAAAATAGCGAATTAAGATTAATGCTAACGCCCCCTTTGGGCACAATAGAAATTCCTTCCTCTTTTATAATCTTAAATTTGTTAGGTTTTTTGTAATAGATACTCACCTTACTCTCCGGAACTTTCATAAATGGAACATCGGTTTTCAATTGGCCATCTGCCTTGTAATCGTTGACGAGTTCAAGCTTCGCTTTTACTTTCTTCATCAATCCATCAACATCCTGTCCATAGATATGAGGAATGGTTAGCAATAACACGAATGTCAACATCACCTGTATAGGAAAACCTTTATTCATCATGCGGATCATTTACTATGCAAACCTACAGCAACATTCAGGATACAGAATTTAATTAACGTCTTCTTCAGGCTTATAAGAAATTATCAGATTCACGGTAAGCCCTAATTAAAGCCAACTCACCCTCTTTGCCGGGCTTTGCATTGCCGTGTTCCATGCCGAGAATTCCTTTGAACCCTTTACTATGAATGTGTTTAAAAATATTTTTATAGTTCATCTCGCCGGTGGTTGGCTCCTTTCTTCCCGGGTTATCACCGATCTGCATGTACGCAATTTCATCCCATGCTTTGTTCATATTACTTATGATATTGCCTTCATTTCTCTGCATATGGTACATGTCGAACAATATTTTACAGGATGGGCTGTTAACCGCTTTACATATCATAAAAGATTGATCGGAATAGCGAAGAAACAGATCAGGATTGTCGCTTAAAGGCTCCAGGACAATTACAAGTCCATGCGGCTCCAGGATTTCACTGGCCATCCGTAATGCGGTGATCACATTTGCGGTTTGATAATCCATCGAGATGCTTCGCTCAAAGTTGCCTGGAACCACGGTCATCCACTTTGCGTTGCATCTCTTAGCAACTTCAATCGCTTCTTTACAATCGTTTTTCATACGATCAATCCATTCCTGCTTCCCGGAGGCAAGGGACACTTTCCAGTGCCAGCTATCCGAAGTAATCACAAACACCCCCATCGTCATTCCCAACTTAGAAAGGGTATTTCCAATCTCCTTCTGTAGCTCAGGTGTTCGTCCCATCATCCCATTATCTTCAATTGACCGAAAGCCCATATCATACGCGAATTTAATCTGGTCGATAAAATTTTTTCCGGCATGATTCGCGAACATTCCGTCGTGAAAGGCATAATTGAGATTAAATGGCTTTTCGGCTGCCAGAGATTCAACGTTTGTTCCACGTTCTTTCGCCGCTAATGAATTTGCGGTTAACACAGATACTCCAGCAAGTAAGGATTGTTGCATAAATTTTCTTCTTTGCATTGTGCAAGTGTTTTAGAACTAAATTTAATTATAAACAGTATACATCGGCTGATAGTCACGAAATATGTCTTTCCTATTAAACTCATCTCACCCCACCCCTTTCCAGGAAGCTCACTATTCAGCAGAGTAATTGTTATCAACAATGGTTGCCCCTCTTCCCTTTGAGAACGGCTGGGGATGGTGTGATTTCATTCGGCAAACAGCTGTACTTTACAAAAAATGCCTATCTTGATGCGCTTAAAAACGGCGTTGTGAAATACATTGGATCATTACTCGCGATGATAGCTTGCTTTCAGACTTTCGCTCAAACCAATACACCAGATTTTCAACCTTACGAACAAACGATTCCAGGGACAACTGTAAAGTTTAAGATGACCCCTATTCAACAAGGGGATTTTGTAATGGGCAGCAGCGCACAGGATAAACAGCGACGACCTGATGAAGGACCAGCACGAAAAGTTCACGTCGATGCCTTTTGGATGGGTTCGCATGAAGTAACATATGATGAGTTCTTAATTTTTTTCAACGATGATAAAACCAGTCGCGGCTCAGACGTTGATGCGGTAACCAGGCCTACCCCCCAATATATTGACCTCAGCTGGGGCATGGGAAAACAGGGCGGTTTTCCTGTAAATAGTATGTCGCAGCAAACCGCTCTCATGTATTGCCGATGGCTGTATAAAAAAACCGGTATTTTTTACAGGCTGCCAACCGAAGCTGAGTGGGAATACGCCTGTAAAGCAGGTGCTACAACTGTTTACCCTTTTGGAGGTGATCCGGCTCTTTTACCAGAATATGCCTGGTATGCAGCTAATAGTAATAATAAATATCAAAAGGTAGGTCAAAAGAAACCGAATGCCTGGGGCCTTTACGATATGCTGGGAAATGTGGCGGAGTGGACCCTTGATCAATATGATTCGGCTTACTTCACTAAAATACAAGATGAAATAAGCAATCCCGTGACACCTCCGGCATCACGTTATCCTAAAACTGTGAGAGGCGGCGGATACACTGATAAACCAGAATCTCTCCGGCCTGCGAGCCGTTGGAAATCTGATCCTTCGTGGAATAAGCGTGACCCCCAGATCCCTAAAAGCAAGTGGTGGTTAACAGATGCTGCCGCGGTCGGATTCAGAATAGTGAGACCTGCAAAACAGCCATCCGTTGAAGAAATAGATAAATTTTACAGCAAGTATTTGGATAATTAATCTTCTATATAATTAAACTCAAACAAAATGAATAACGAGGCTTCCAATAATTCTACTTCGCGTAGGGATTTCGTCAAAAACTCTACACTGCTTGCTGGCGGCTTGCTGGCTGCACCCTTATTCTCAAATGCTAATTTCTTTTCAGGGTCCGATGATGTTATCAAAGTGGCGTTGGTCGGTTGTGGCGGCCGGGGTACAGGCGCCGCATTACAGGCACTTCTTTCCAAGCAAAATGTAAAGCTGATAGCGATGGCTGATGCCTTTCGCGACCGGTTGGATAATTGCCTGAAAAGAATAAAATCTGATGACGAGGCTTCAGCCATCCAGGACAAAATTGACGTTCCCGAAGAAAGAAAGTTTGTTGGATTTGATGCCTACCTGAAAGCAATCCCCCTGGCAGATGTGGTCATCCTGGCTACACCTCCCGGATTCAGGCCGATTCACTTTGAGGAAGCGATCAAACAAAACAAACATGTATTCATGGAGAAACCTGTGGCAACTGATCCTGCAGGTATAAAGAGAGTCCTGGCTGCTGCTGAAATTGCGAAGCAGAAAAAACTGAATGTTGTTGTAGGATTGCAAAGGCACTACCAGAATTCATATCGTGAACTATATAAGAGAAAAGACCAGATAGGAGATATCACTTCAGCCCAGGCATGGTGGAACAATGACGGTGTATGGGTTAAAAAACGCCAGTATAATCAGACTGAAATGGAATACCAGATGCGTAACTGGTATTATTTTGTATGGCTGTGCGGAGATCATATCTGCGAACAGCATATTCATAATATAGATGTCATCAACTGGTTCAAAAACGGCTACCCTGTAAAGGCCCAGGGTATGGGTGGAAGGCAGGTGCGTAAAGGCAAGGATTACGGTGAAATATTCGATCATCACTATGTCGAGTTTCAGTATGCCGATGGCTCAATACTAAATAGCCAGTGTCGTCATATACCTGGCACCATGAGCAAGGTTGATGAACTGTTGATCGGTACAAAGGGAAGTATTGCCTGTGGCGCAGCGAATATCAAAGACGCCAAAGGCAAGGTCTTATATCAATTTGACAAGAAAACTGAAAATAACCCTTATCAAACAGAGCATGATGAACTGTTTGCAGCAATCGCGAAAGGCCAGTATAAATTTGCTGACGCGGAATTGGGGGCAATGAGCAGCATGACTTCGATCTTAGGCCGTTTGGCCACCTATAGCGGACAGGTGGTTGAATGGGATGCGGCTCTTAATTCGGGTCTCGACCTCCAACCAAAATCTTATGACTGGAATGCAATGCCACCGAATGTTCCTAACGAAGAAGGTTTTTATGCGGTTGCTACACCTGGAGTAACCAAATATGATAAATCGATTTCGCTGAGATAAGGTTTTCCTGAGATAGAATAAAGCCGGAATTGTTCCGGCTTTTTTTTGGTCAGACGGGATGTCAGACCATGTTTGATTACAAGTTACCTTCGCAGAATGGCAGAAGATTTAACCATCGCGCGAGGAACGAAACAAGAGCAATACGAATCCCTTTTTCCGCAAATCCAGGGGTTATTGGAAGGGGAAAACGATCTGATCGCCAACCTGGCCAACGTATGCGCTGCTTTGAAAGAACAGTTTAACTGGTTTTGGGTAGGGTTTTATTTGGTTAAAGACAATGAACTTGTCCTTGGTCCTTTTCAGGGACCTATAGCTTGTACAAGGATACGGAAAGGAAAGGGCGTCTGCGGAACCAGCTGGGAGAAGAAACAGACCTTAATCGTTCCGGACGTAGAAGCGTTCCCCGGGCATATCGCATGTAGTAGCTTATCGAAGTCCGAGATCGTCGTGCCTGTTATCAGGAACAATGAGGTTGTTGCTGTATTGGATGTGGATAGTGAAAAATCAGATCAGTTCGACGAAACCGATCAGGATAACCTCGAAAGAATAATAGCACTGATCCCTTTCGAAGTCAGGAAAGAATATCTTTCTTTTTAAAAATTATGATAGCTGCCGAAACGAAGAACACAATATGCAGAATTAATATACCCGCTGATTTCATCACACTGTCGTAATTAATCGGATCGTCGAGAAAGCCTTTCCAGCCAAGCATATGTGAAGTAAAAATGTAAGGCTTCATTGATTTGAACAAAGGAAGGTCCATCGATGTTAGTATCGTCAATACAATGATGATGCTCATCGTTGTAATGATTGGGCCAATAGAATTGTCCGCGAAAATTGATAATAAGAAAGCCAGGGATGCAACGGTTGTCATGGCAATGGCGGCAAAACCAAAGCAGCAGTAATAGCGCCACATTATATCGCTACTTTTCAAAATAACTATCGCTTCGCTTTTGAATATCATTAGGTCACCAACGCCAAAAATCATAAGTGAAACCACCATGGAAAGAAAAGCCATCCACACAAGTAATAATAGGGTGTACATTATACTTGCGAGAAATTTGCTCAACATCAAAGACCCGCGGCTGATCGGTTTGCTGATCAGGAGCCTTAGCGTGCCCATATTCGCTTCCCCGGCAATCATATCACCCGCTATCAAAGCGATCA
>DAINQQ010000052.1:0-28141 GCA_036742645.1 Flavitalea sp. | reverse complement strand
GTTGCTGCCGTCGATTCGCGCGGCAGCGTCCTGCATCTTTCAGAAGCTTTGCTGTATTATCACTTCCCTGCAAAATTGAAAGAAGTAAATGCTCCGGCGTAACGAACTCGTCTCCAAATCTTTTTAGATTGTTGCCAGCACGTAATACCGCATTATTCGCATCACGTCCGATTGCCTGAGCTGGATCGGTTCCCGTCACTTTTGGCAATTTTGCAATGCCTTCATCAAGTCTACTCTCCAAAAATTTCAGGTTCACATTGTTTTTCTTTAACAAATATTCCGTAGAAGAGTTGTCGTCGCTAAGCAAGGCTTTCAATAGATGCTCCGTTTCAATATTGGGGTTGCCGTTATTGAACGCTAGCTGTTGAGCCTGCGTTATAGCTTCCTGCGCTTTTATGGTAAAGTTGTTTAGATTCATCGTACTTTATTTAAGCTCAATCAGAATTGTCAAGGTAATCACACCGTTACTCGTTCCTATAAACAGAACCTTAACAAATCCAATTTTATTACTGTAAGCGTTTTTCAAATAACTTTAGTTTATAGTCAAAATACAATCCAGATTAAACTCCCGGCATTTATGTCACTTAAAATGATCCCAATACGCCGTCTTTACAGCATTCTGATACCAATACTGTTATTCTTTCAGCCGGCTTTGGCTCAATATAATTTCGGTGCCCTCGACGAGTATTTTCATGGAAACCAAAAAGCGCTGGGAGGTAAATTCACGGCTTTGGTTTACAAGGATGGGAAGCTTATATACCAGAAAACGATGGGGGAATTCAATGCGAAAACGCAGGTCCCTATAGCCACTGCCGGTAATTGGTTAACTGCCGCGCTCGTTATGATTTTTGTTGACCAGGGAAAGCTTTCATTGGATGATCCGGTCAGCAAATACATCCCCTCCTTCGAAAAATACATGAAAAATTATGTTACTATCCGGCATTGCCTGACTAATACCACCGGAATTGAAAATGAAACAAGTAAGGTGGGACGGTTGTTATCACGAAAAAAGTTCACAAACCTCGAGGAAGAAGTGAATGCGATGGCCGCCAAAGAAATTTCGGCTAACCCGGGTGAGGAGTTTCACTATGGAAATATCGGATTAACGATCGCTGGAAGAGTGTTGGAGGTTATTAGCAAGAAAAGCTTTGACAGACTCATCCAGGAACGCCTATTGAGGCCTCTCAAAATGAGAGCAACAAACTTTGTAAATGAAGATGGCGGATCGATCGATCCCGCAGCAGGAGCCAAAGCATCCGCGAATGATTACATAAATTTTCTCTCCATGCTGCTTAATAAAGGGAAGTTTGAGGGAAAGCAGATATTAAGCGAGGAATCAGTCGCCGAAATGGAAAAACCTCAGTTCACAAGTCTCCCTGTTAAATATGCGCCGAAAGAAACGCAGGGCTTGAAGTATGGACTGGGACAATGGATACAAGATGAGGATGGCCAAACAACATTTACCAGCCCATCCCTTGCGGGAACATGGCCATTTCTCGACAAGTGCCGTAACTATGCATGTATAATTTTGGTAGCAAATCTTCTAAAGGACGACAAAAAAGAAATATACCGACAGGCGAAGAATATAATTGATGAACAGATAGTTTGTAAGTAGTTTGTTTGTGGTGTAACGTTGAGTGTTTAAAACGTACGATGTAAGATCTGTGAGCCGTTGACTTCCAACTTCGTACTTCGTTGCCGCACATGAAGACTTCACGTTGCTTCGAATACTTTCGTACTTCTTTTCGTACTCCCGTCATACACGATACATCTTCCATCTTACATCCCTGCCTTCCAGTCGTGATATACTTGCAGCGTCTGCTTTGTCAGTTCCTTATCGGGTTCGATGCGTTTTACCATTTCCATCCCTTTGAAACTTTCCGCAAAGCCGGCATAAACTCCGGCTCCAACGCCGGCTGCCCTCGCGGCACCCAATGCGCCGTCGGTATTGAATAATTCGATGTTACACCCGGTAGAATTGGCAAACGTGGACGCGAAAACATCGCTTAAAAACATATTCGCGTATCCTGCGCGGATGGTTTGCAGGTTCATATTCATCCCTCGCATAATCTCCATGCCGTAATTCATGGCAAATACAATTCCTTCTTGGGCCGCCCGGGCTATATGGCCACGATGATGCCGGTTAAAGTGCAGGTCTTCTAGCCGCGCCCCAGTATCTTCATTTTCGAGTACACGTTCGGAACCGTTACCAAACGGGTAAAATTTAACCCCTTCTGCACCGACCGGAACCTGCTCTGCCTGCTGGTTCATTGCGCTATAAGAAACACCGTCGAAGAAATTTTTCCTCAACCAGCTGTTCAGTATGCCTGTGCCATTAATACACAGCAGTACACCGTACCGCGGCTTCTCATCAGTATGATTCACATGCACGAAAGTGTTCACGCGCGACTTTAGATCATAAGGCTTTGTGTCAGTAACACCATACACCACCCCTGAAGTGCCTGCTGTCGCAGCTATTTCTCCGGGTTCTAAAACATTCAATGAATAAGCATTATTAGGCTGATCTCCTGCCCGGTATCCGATAGGAGTACCCGCTTTGATATGTATCAGCCTGCCTGCATCTTCGGAAAGCCTTGCCTGCACACTGAATGTCTTCACAATCGGTGATAACAGCGCTTCATCAATCCCATATTCTTTCAGCAGGGATGTCGCGATGCCGTTGGTTGAGTAATCCCAGAAGATGCCTTCCGACAATCCTGATACTGTTGTTGAAACTTCTCCGCTTAACTTCATGGCGATATAATCGCCCGGTAACATCACCTTGTAAATCTTCTCATATAAAGCCGGCTCATTCTCTTTTACCCACTTTAATTTTGAGGCGGTAAAGTTTCCAGGAGCGTTCAGGAAACGCTGGAGGCAAAACTGCTCGCCCAAATCTTGCATAGCCGTATTACCAATATCAACAGCGCGGCTGTCACACCAGATGATAGAAGGTCGCAGTGACATCAATGACTGATCAACACAAACCAATCCGTGCATTTGATACGAAATGCCGATGGCAGCGATTTCATCTTGTTGAAATCTTGTTTGTTGGCGCAACTGTTCAGATGCGTTGATTAGTTCATTCCACCACATGTTTGGATCCTGTTCAGCAAACCCTTGTTTGGGGGAGGCGATCGGCATTTCGGTGGCGGGAGAAAAAACAGTTGCAACCGGTTTCCCTGTTTCAATCTCTACCAGGGCCGCTTTTACAGATGAAGAACCGATGTCGTAACCAATTAAATATTTCATATTAATAATCTCAAGAGTGGCAAGACCTACTCCCCCTAATTCAATGGATGAGCGTAAAAATTTGAGGCGTCAATTTATGAAAATTATATCGTGCCAAAAAAGATTTGAGAATGGTTCACAAGCAGCTGCGTTAACTTCAAACAAACGATAGGTTATGTTCGAACATAAAATGCAGCCCCTGTTACCGCTGAAAGCTTTCTTCAAACGTTCTTTGAAGCATTTGTTCATCTCGTTCCTGATATTAATGATTTGTTTAATGGTAGGTGTGGCAGGATATCATTTTATTGCCAACGCGAAGTGGTTGGATTCGTTTCATAATGCATGTATGATTTTAAGCGGCATGGGTCCTGTTATACAGATAGAAAATACAGGTGGAAAATGGTTTTCGTCCCTGTACGCATTGTTCAGCGGAGTCATTTTTATTACAAATATTGGGGTGATCCTCGCACCGGCTGCTCATCGCATCTTTCATATATTGCATCTCGAAGAGAATTAGGAGGAATGGTACAAAAAAATACAGCACTGATAAAGAAATTTGCAAGGCAGTTGGGCTTTGATTATTGTGGCATTGCCCGTGCGCGGCCATTGGATGAAGATGCAAGGAGATTAGAATCGTGGCTGAATAAAGGCATGCATGGAACCATGAAATACATGGAAAATTACTTCGACCTACGAGTTGATCCGTCCAAACTCGTACCCGGTGCAAAGTCGGTGATTACAGTATTGCTAAACTACTTCCCAAAGCATGAACAGGAAACGGATGGACCGAAAATTTCGAAGTACGCGTACGGAAAAGATTATCACGAAGTAATCCGTGGCAAACTCAACATGCTCATGGAACTGGTCCATCAGGAAATCGGAGAAGTACATGGACGTGGCTTTGTAGATTCTGCACCCGTTCTGGAAAGAAGCTGGGCCCGCGAAAGTGGAATCGGATGGGTGGGCAAAAACACAAATCTTCTAACAAAAGAGCACGGCTCGTTCTTTTTCATAGCAACTCTTATTACAGATCTTGAACTCGAATATGATGATCCCTTTGTAAAAGACTATTGCGGAAGCTGCCGAAGGTGTATAGATGCATGCCCAACGGATGCGATTCTCGAAAACAGGGCTGTTGATGGAAGTAAATGCATTTCATACTTCACCATCGAGTTGAAGGAAGCCCTGATTCCTGGAGAAGTAAAAGACCAGTTCGACAATTGGATGTTTGGCTGCGATATTTGCCAGGATGTCTGTCCCTGGAACAGATTCTCAAAACCCACCACTGAAACAGCTTTTACAGCAATTCCTGAGATTTTAAATTTCAGCACAAAGGAATGGGAGGAACTCAGTGAAGAGTCGTTTAAAAAAATCTTCCAGCATTCACCGCTGAAGCGTTCAAAGTTTGCAGGGATAAAGAGGAACTTGAAGTTTGTGGAAAAACATTCGATCGAGAAATCAGAAGTCAGAAGTCAGAATTCGGAACATGATTCGATTCACAGTCTTCCAGGCTAAAAATGCAGTAATTATATTACCCTTTATAGATGGAAAAGCCCCTCGTAAACAAGAAATATAAACTCGAAAAATTTCCAGGTAAGGGTGGCTGGACCTACACTGTAATTTCAGAGATTCCACCTGATAAGAGAGAACGCTTCGGCTGGGTAAAAGTGAAGGGGCTTATTGATGATTTTGAACTTAAAGGTTATCACCTGATGCCAATGGCGAATGGAAAGTTATTTCTCCCTGTCCGAGCGGAGATTCGTAAGAAAATAAAAAAGCAGGAAGGAGACTGGGTCAAAGTGGTTCTCTTTCAAGATACCGAGCCGTTATTTATCCCCGACGAATTTTTGCAATGTCTCCGCGACGAGCCAGCTGCATACAAGACTTTTCACAGTTATACTGAGAGCAGCAAGAAATATTATGTCGACTGGATTTATTCTTCAAAAAAAGTTGAGACCCGGATAGAACGGATGGCTCAAGCGATTGACAGACTGGCGAGGGGATTAAATTTCACTGATAGTTTGAAAATGAAATAAAACAGGAGAAAGGATGACATCCTTGAGTTCGCAGTCTACATTTCGTCATCATAAGGATGTCATCCTTTGAGTCCATCCTCAGTCATCCTTTGAGTCAGGCAATAATTTATCTGAATTGCCAACCCACTTTAAAAGTAAGCCGGCTAAAAGTATAACTATAATAATCGTTTGATGGATTGCAGGGCGGTGCCACGCATTGGATAATCACTCCTCGTTCTTCCCGGAGAGTTTTCATTGTATACCCTGCGCTTACCAGTAAGGCATCGCGCCTACCGAAACCTATTTTGTAGCCAGCACCCAGGTCGTAGTAAAATCTACGATCATAATCGCTAGAGCCCCATCCTGGTTTCTCTTTAGTTTTTAACCAGTCGAAATGAATGCCTCCATCTGCGTACAGGAAAGGCGTTCTGTTTCTGCGAAGCAATTCTTTCCGAATATCCAGGAACAACGGGATCGTTCTCATCGTATAGTGATCTAACCCTAACCCTATTCCTGCAGACCAGGTTTTATAGTACGCACCATTGATTGTTTGTATATTCCATGACGGCCCGGACGCGCCTTCGAGTAAGCCTGCCTGAAGCAAGGACTGAAAACCGCACTTGCATCCATTTCCTGTGTTTACACTTGCGTCTTTTTTCTGCGCATACAAATTAAAGGAGGTAAGACTGATAATGATCGCAAATAGTAATATTCTATACATATCCATTATTTTTTCCACACGGTTTTGCTTAGCAGTTTGATATCATTGACGTCCGAATAATCATATTGGTACAAACCATCCGCTGCTGACACAATAGCGACATCATTCCATGCAATCACATCATAGGTATTCAACCCACTTATATGTTTCATCAACGATATTGAATTTCGATTCGATGCGTTGTATACTTTTAAGCCATCTCTTCCATCACAGATAAATAAAAGGTCACCATCTTTTGACAAACCATGTGGATTTGTCATGGGATATGATTTCATCCGGAGGGGCTGCGACAGGTTAGTGATATCCAGTACATCAAGCTGATTTGTTGATCCCGGACAACCAGTTCCTGTACGCAAGGTCACATATGCGTAATTGTCCTCTGCAATAACCGGATCGCAGGTTCTGACGTGATTAAACTCGCCCTGTTTGGTAGGCTGAACTGGATTGGTGATATCATAAATAAACATTCCCGTATTAGAACCGATGAACAACTTATTCTTGAATGGGTAGATAGTTTCGATTCCCCAGCCCAACTGCACTTTCGAAGTGAATGCCGGTGTATACGGAACCGAAATATTATACACGTTAAGCGAAGTTGTACTAACTGTATACAAATGAGAATTTACAATCGTTAATCGCGCCATTGATCCGCCCATGCCGAATGGCGACGAAGATTTTTGCGCAGACGAACTGGGACTTGCTGCATCGGCAAACATACAGTTCGGACAATCAATCCACATAGTCATCCGACCGCCTTTGCAATCCACGGTAACAGTGGTATCGCGCTCCACCCAATCAACAATAATCTTTGAATCATCAGGCCTAAAACCGCCGGTATAACTGCGTTCTGGAAACGCATTGTCAACGATCGATCTTACAATTGCCTGGAGTGGATTTGTTATATCCAGGGCGACCAAATCCGTATAGAGATCTGCATATAATATATTTCCTTTAACAGCCAGATCCACGTTACCCGGTATATCAATAAATGCCACATTTTTCGGACTTGCGGGATTGCTGTTGTTGATAATGTGTATCCCTTTATCAATCTCATTCAAAAAAATATAATCTCCTTTAATGAATAGCTTACCCGGTCTTTCGATGTCTCTCGACTTATTACTTTTGATGTTTGCTCTGACTTCCGCCGTTGTTTTATAGACCGGCATGAAGTAAGTATATGTTTGCGTACACTTATCTTTTACGCAACCAGCTAAAAAGAACATCACGATCAACAAACTGGTTATTTTGCTGAATGAAGTAAATATCCTGGTCATGGCAATAGGTTTTAAGATTGACATACCCCCAGGGATAACCGTTGCGTTGTCCCAATTATTTCTTTAGAAAGACCCTGCTATTCAATCCAAAGTAGAAAAGATGCCTGGAGTCAGAAAGTTTCTGTTTCATGAGATCAGTGAATCCATACTGAAGATGGGGCCCGAGCTGAACAGATAGCCTGGATGTATTCCATAAGGTGAATGAAAACCCCGTCGACATACTAAGCTGGAGTTTGTTAAGAAGATCGTTATCCCTGTAGTATAACCCGGTTCGGCTATCAAAGTGAAGCGCGTTGGTAGAAACAAGATAGGATAATGACAAACCAGCAACCCATGAGATAGGTAAGCGATTGCCTTTATTTAACTGAAGATGACCTTCTACCGGTAATTCAACGAAATGAAAACGGTTCGTGTATTTTTCCGTGGTAGGAACGGGAGCTGAACGATAGTATTGACTGATATTCATGGATCCGAAGGCATTCTGTACCATTGCAAAACTATCAATACGATTACCCACTCGTATATGATTTGAATAATATCGATACTGTAAACCGGTGGAAATAGAGATTTTCTTTGTAATACTTTTCTGGATGAAAGCTCCAATGGAATATGAAAATCCTTTCTCAATTTCAGAAGGTTTATAAACAACTGCTGATGGCCCGGCATTGCTCTGAGAATTGTTAACAGAACCGGGAGACACATCTGCCACAAGCGCTTTTTCAACACCGAGAATGCCGCCGAAAATTCCGTCGAAGAAACCTCCCTCATTAAGATTTGAGATGCCCGCGGAAGCAGTTACTCCCCATTTCCACGATGATCTTAATTTCTTACTCGCTGCTTTCTTGTCTCCGGGAATTGCCACCGCGGAGATGCTGTCCACCGATACAGTCTGTGCAATCTCGATATGTTTTTTTGTTGAGTCTGACATGCTCTTTTCACCTGAATCTGCAACATTCCTCGCCACCGAATCAGTAACAAGTGTACTTTTTTTATCCGTCACAATGAGTTCCTGCACCGGCTTTGAGTCAACGGATCCAATCTTCTTCTCTGAAGAAACATTCCGATCCGTGACTTCATTATTTCTGATCACTTCTTGCGAAACTCCCTTACCAGTATTTCCGTAGTTCTTCGTAATATTCCTTCTGCTATTCTTTTTTAGCGCAACTACATTCTTCCCTTTGGTGCTTTTTGTGGAAGCAATTTCGGGTGAAGTTTGTGCAATTTTACCAGGAACCGGGTTGTTAACATCAGGTTGCTGATTGGCTTTACTATCTAATTGGTTTTGATCACTGGCTTGCTGATCCTGCAAATTCCTAATGTCCGGCTGTTTTATTTCATTCACCACATTCTCCTGTATCGGTTGCTGCTTATTTAATTCCTGGCCTTTCTTTGCCTTTTCTATCCTACTGCGGTTGTCGTTGTTATTATTGTCGCTGGTAAAATTTGTGGATGTGGATTTCGAAACAGAATTATTTGTGGATGAAAGATAATTTTGAAAAATAAAATAAAAGCCTGCTCCGATGAGAAGCAGCAATGCCGGGAAAAATATCACTCCTCTCCTACGACGCCTGTCTTTTTGTATCTGGGCTTCAACGGAAGACCACACCTTATCAGCAGGAAGAATTCTTAATTCATCCAGCTTTTGCTGAATCTGTGCTTCAAAATTATGGTCGGACATAATTCGCTTTTTTTATCGCATTTTGCTGCGTGTTGAGCCATTCGATCAATAGTGCACGGGCCCTCGCATATTGAGAGCGGGATGTACCTTCATTTATTCCCATCATTGCGCCTATTTCAACATGTGTAAATCCTTCAACGGCATGCAGGTTAAAAATGGTTTGATAACCTGTAGGCAGTTGCCTTACAAGTTCAGCCAGATCTTTAGCGTTCATTGTTACTTCGGGATTATCATTTGAGACTGGATGTAGTCCCTGGTCTAAAAAAGAAAGATCAGACTGATAGCGCGTGTTCCGCTTGAGGTAGTTCAAAGCCGTATTTACCATAATCCTCCTGATCCATCCTCCCAATTCGCCTTCGAACTTATACTGATGAAGGTTCCTGAACACTTTCACGAATCCATCCTGTAACACGTCTTCCGCGTCGGCTTTTGATTTGGTGTACCTATAACAAATACCCAGCATACTCTGCGCGAAATGATCGTAGAGTCGCTTTTGAGCCTCTGGTCGTCCTTTTAAACAGTCTTTTACGAGCCTTTCGAAATCCATTTCCCGGGATATGATGCTTTCACTTGACAATAGAAGAGAATGAACCGTTGCACCGCTTTTACTTTCGTCGAAGTTTTCCACCCTTATCTTTGGCAATATGGAAAATTCTTTGGTCGACAGAGATAAACAAGTGATCTGGCATCCTTATACCCGGCAAAAATATGCCCCAGACCCGATTCCCATAGTAAGAGGCGAAGGCATCTACCTCGTTGATACCTCCGGCAACTATTATATCGACGCCATTAGCAGCTGGTGGGTCAATCTGCACGGACATGCGCATCCATATATCGCTGAAAGAATTTATGAACAGGCCAAAACATTGGAGCAGGTGATTTTCGCCGGGTTTACGCATAAACCTGCCGTTGACCTGGCTGAGAGGATACTGGAAATTCTACCGGGTGATTTTTCTAAAGTGTTCTATTCAGACAACGGCTCAACTGCAGTTGAAGTAGCGATCAAGATGGCAATACAGTATTGGTGGAACCTTCAGGGAGTCGGGAGCCAGGAGTCGGGAATCCCCAGTCTGAAATCGGAAGTGAAATCGGACAGTGAGATTGTAAATCTGAAACCGCGGAATAAGATTCTTGCTTTGAAAAACTCTTATCATGGAGATACTTTTGGTGCGATGAGCGTAAGTGAACGTGGATTATTTACGCTTGCATTTCAGGATAAATTGTTTGAAGTTATTTTTATTGACCCAGCCGATTTGGCAAACGTGATCTCACAACTCACCACAAACCACTCACTCACAACTCACCACTCAGCACTCACCACTCACCACTCACCACGCACGACTCCCGACTCACGACTCGATGAAATTGCCTGTTTCATTTATGAGCCACTGCTGCAGGGCGCAGGAGGAATGAAGATCTATGAGGCCGAACCATTGAACCGGTTACTCAGAATATTCAAAGAAAACGGGATCATTTGCATTGCGGATGAAGTAATGACCGGATTTGGAAGAACAGGTAAACTGTTCGCTTCGGAGTATATAACCTCCAAACCTGATATCATTTGCCTATCGAAAGGTTTAACCGGCGGGACCATGGCACTTGGAGTAACAGTATGCTCTCAAAAAATTCACGATGCTTTTGTGAGTGATGATAAGTTGAAAACATTCTTTCACGGCCACTCATATACAGCGAATCCATTGGCGTGTACTGCAGGTTTAGCCAGCCTCGACTTGTTACAGATGCAAACCTGCATCGATAGTATAAAACAGATTAATGCAGCGCATTGTGCTTTCCTAAGTCAACTACAAACGTCGAACCACAAACTACAAACCAAAAACCATCGCTGTATTGGTACCATCCTGGCATTTGAAATAGAAGCAGGGAAGGATGATTATCTTAATGACATTCGAGCTGCGATCACACAAAAATCATTGTCTAAAGGAGTTTTCCTGAGGCCACTCGGGAACACGGTATATATCATGCCCCCTTATTGTATTACGGAAAAGGAGTTGGATAAAATATATGCGGTGATCATTGACATTCTGGAAGGGGCATAAAAAAACGGCGGATCACCGCCGTTTTAAAAAAATTCATTACAAGAATTAACTGGTAGTTATTGGAACTTCCACTTGCGTTTGATCCCATTCAATAATCATCCCGGCATCGTTGAAACGTATGGTATGTTGTTCAATGACTTTTTCGGTTTTCTTAGCAGGCACCTTTACCTGTAACACATCTTTATCTTTATACTTATCATAGCTATAGGCGCCCCACTGCTTCAATTGTGAATTAAGAATAACTGTCCATTCTTTTTCACCCGGAATAGTAAAAAGAGTATAGGTTCCGGCCTTTACCGGCTGACCCGCTACTTTTGCATCTTTTGCAAATGTAATCTCGGTAGCCTCATCAGCGCCGGTGCGCCACACTTTACCATACTTTTCAAGGTCACCAAATATCACACGTCCTTTCTTGTAGGGCCGACCATAAGTAACTTTTACATCCTTTCCTTCCACCGTTTCGTGAGGGCTTTTCCGATCCTGAGCACAAGCTGATAATACCGTAAGGACTACAGTCGATAAGAACAGTAATTTTTTCATACTCTTGAATGTTTAATTTTATAAATTGAATTTAATAACTTACTGATTGTTCTCAATGAACTTTTTGAGCCTGGTAAGAGAGCTTTCCATAGGTGGCCCTAATTGCTTATCAAAAATTATGCTACCAAATTTTTCCCAGGGGTACCATTTCAGTTTAAAATCGAAATACCACTGCACCACGGTGCTATCTGCAGCTCCTACCAGTTGAAAGCCGCTGTTAATGGCTTCGTTTTCATTACGGTTCCACCTTGTAAGTACGATATCTGGGGAAACAGATACGAGGTTCACTCTCATTTGATCTGATGCAAAAGAGGAATCGGAAAATTTCTTATTTGTTAAATCTTCCTGTGTGGTCATCTCATTCCAATATTGCCATTTTTGTAAATCTCCAAGCCCCTGCTGAACCTTCTGCATGGGAGCGCCAATATTAATTGCGCGTGAAATACGAACGCGGGAAGGGAACAGAGCTGAAAAGCCGAGAATCAAGATCCCAAAAATCACAATGCTTATACCTAACAACTTTAGTAGCCTCATAGCATCATATTAATCCCACTTATAAACTTTTACTGAAAGGGCATACATCAGAACTCCCCAAATTGCGAGAATTCCCAACTGCTTCCCACAATCATTCAGGTGAGATCCTTCAAAAGCCACGTTTCGCATAGCATCATTAAGATGCTTAAGAGGTAAGATATCCGCAACTGGTTTTAACCACGATGGGAAATTATCTGTAGGGAAAAACGTTCCTGATAAAAGAAATTGAGGAAATCCAATAAGGTTGGTTAGTAGAGGAACGGCATTCATATTTTTTGACACACCGCTGATAAAAAATCCAAATCCCATGAACACCAGTATTCCAACAACGCTAAGCACAATCAACTCCGCAAACGTAAGCCAGCCATGCACGAGCGTGAACTTGAAAAAATACTTTCCCAACAGTAAAATGAAAGCACAAATCAGGATTTGAAAGACTACCCTTGCGAGTCCTTCCCCCAATAAGATATAACCCTTTTTAATAGGCGAAGCATAATATCTTTTTAGAACGAGGGTTTCGCGAAGACTAAATAACATAAACGCTATACCGAAAACTCCGGTACTAAGCAAGGAAAAGCCTAATTGACCGGGCAAAATAAAATCTATCGTTCGATAGATTCTTCCCTGCGTCTGCTCTTCTGTGATTGTCGCGAAAGATGGCTTCTTGCCCTGAGCATAGTATTCAGCGTTATAGACTGCAGTTTGCACAATCGACCGAAGAATATTAATCCTGTCGACGCTCGCTGTTGAACTCTTAATATGTACTTTATACCTGGGTAATAATGAATCCTGGGCGGAAGAAATGTGAAGGATGGCGGTGACCCTTCCTTTGTTGAGATTCTCTTCTACCTCTGCTGGTGGCAAATTACTAACCTTGATATTTGGAACCTGCCTGAGACCTGCGATTATAGGATTTGATGAGCTGGTATCAGAATCCTTATCAAATGCTATAGTAATAGAAGGGCCGCTACCTCCCATGAACCCGAATATCATAATGAAGAGTAAAGGAAATGCGATGCTAAAAAAGATTGAAGACGGCGACTTCATGAGAGCCCTTAAACTGGCTTTTGCGATAGCTCTCATCGCTCGCATCTGACTATAAGATTGCATACACTATTTAACTCAAATTGGAGGGCACGAATTGACACTAATTTTTACGAATATACGCCACGGAAATTAGCATAGATTAAAACCGTGTCCCGACTTTGTCGAGGGATCCGCGGCAAAATCAGTCAATAATCAATTCAAATGGCATCCTGGCTTGGGTGATTCCCAGCAACTGCTTTACTTTTTTTAAGGTAGAGTAGGTTTTCAGCCCGTCTGCTCCGAGTTCTTCTTTGATCGCTTCGTTTTTTGCGTTTTCGCTGAAATCGTCGAAGTATTTATCGAATAGTCCGGGAGGCTCAGGATATTCTCGTAATCTATAGTCTTTTACTTTCGCAAGCGTGGCAGCACTCGCTACTGCATCGTTCAATCCCCCGATTCTATCTATTAATCCTAATTGCAATGCCCTGCTTCCGCTCCACACTCTTCCCTGCCCAATACTATCTACATAAGCCATTGACTTCTTTCGACCTTCCGATACCCTTGATTTAAAATCATGATAAATTGTATCCACCTCGTTTTGAATATACTGCTTTTGTATCGGTGTCAGCGGTTTCACTACAGTTAATGCATCCGCATTCTGGGAAGTCTTCACGCCATCAAATGTGACCCCTAATTTATTATTGAAGAAGCTTTGCATATTTGGTAACAGACTAAACACACCAATTGAACCAGTTATCGTATTCGGTTGCGCGAAGATGCTGTCGGCGCTACATGACATATAATATCCGCCCGAGGCAGCAACATCTCCAAAGCTCACAACAACCGGTTTATCTTTCTGCGCTAAGGTCACTTCTCTCCAGATATTTTCGCTAGCCAGCGCACTTCCTCCTCCTGAATTGACCCTGATAACAATTGCCTTAATAGTTTTATCCAACCGCACCTTCCTGATCAGGTTACGATAGTTATCGCTCCCGATTTGATCTGTGCCACCTTTGCCGTCGACAATATTACCGTTGGCATAAATAACCGCGATCCTATCATTACCCCATTGTTTAAAGTCAATGGCCGCCGCATATTTGCTGATGGATATAAAATTTACTTTCGCATACTTATCCACCTTCAACCTTTGCCTGATCTCATCCTGTATCTCGTCATCATATTTCAAGCCGTCTACAAGTTTGTAATGCAGTGCATCGGCTGGATATTGAACAAGGTTTTGATCTGCATACCGCTTTAAGGTTGCTGTGTCAATGTTCCTGGTGCTGGCTGCGGTAGACAGGAAATGATTATATAGATCGTACAACAATTCAGTTGTCTGTAATCGATTTGCATCGGTCATTTGCGTTTCGCGGAACGGTTCTGTGGCGCTTTTAAATTTTCCAGCATAAAAAATTTGCGGTTCGATTTCAAGCTTCTGTAGTGTGCCTTTTAGAAATGCCAATTGTGTCGAAAATCCGCGCCAGTCGACTCCTCCCTTGGGATTACAATAAATACGGTCTGCAATACTTGCAACGTGATATGCTCTTTGCGTGATTACGTCTGCATAGGCATATATAAACTTCTTGCTTTTTTTGAAATCAGCCAGTGCATTTCTGATCTCTTCACTCGCACCGAATCCATTACTATTATAGCCACTCCTGATATAAATTCCCTTGACAGCTGAATCGGATTTTGCCTTGTTGATCAATCTCACAACGTCATATAAAGATGGCACGTCATAGCGTTCTTCACCACCAAATGATGGCAGAGGGTTTTTCACCCCAATCTCGGGATAATATGTACTAAGATCAATCACCACTATGCCCTTACTGCCGATCTGCGCTTTGTCCTTAGATGTGAGTCCTGATATAAATCCAACCATCAGGAACAATGAAATCAGCGAGAACACCACTAAAGCAAGCAGTGACGCAAAAAATATTTTAAAAAAACTTTTCATCGATCATTAGTTTATACAAATTTCAAAGATATTTGAAACCCTGACTGTAACAATATAGGAAATACATTGACACAAGCGGAGCTTTGTTAGAGCTGGAATATTTGTAACGATTGTATCGTTCGCAAACATGAGTGGCGCAAGATATGAAATATCATTCCAAATGCTTATGTATGACTGATTCTCCTATGCTAAAGAATATATATTATTTATGAACAAGGCATATCTGCTGATGGGTGGAAATATAGGCGATACTCTCAGCAGCCTAAAGCAGTCAATCGACATCCTGGCTAATACATATGGAACTATTCTTCAACAATCGCGGGTTTACAAGACAGCACCATGGGGAAAGACGGATCAGCAGGTTTTTTTAAACCAGGCCGTCCTGCTTACAACTTCTCTGACTGCAAATGAACTTTTAACAGGACTGTTACAGATCGAGGAAAAGATGGGCAGGAAAAGACTCGAGAAGTATGGACCGCGTGTGATCGACATCGACATCCTGTTATTTAATGATTTTGTAATTAAGGAGCCGGGACTAACCGTTCCACATCCACAACTTCAATATCGCCGCTTTGCCCTCGCTCCTTTGAGTGAAATCGCGCCTTCCATTTTGCATCCTGTCTTAAATAAAACAATCCAGGAACTTTTGCGAGATTGTCAAGACCAACTGGAAGTATCATTGTTATAATGATTTTTCCACAATCGATAAAGGTGCTGTTGGTATGACTGCATTTAATTTACTTTCGACTTTCACTGCACCGATGCTCGAGTCAAATCATGAATTATCATTTCATTACTATAGAGGGAAATATCGGTGCTGGCAAAACAACGCTGGCGCACTTACTTTCTAAACACTACAATGCAAGACTGGTGTTGGAACAATTTGCCGACAACCCCTTTCTAACAAAATTTTACGAGAGTCCCGAGCAATATGCTTTTCCATTGGAGCTTTTTTTCATGGCAGAGCGTTATAAACAACTTAAAGAACTGATTCATACAAAAGATCTTTTTCACAGTGTTACCATTGCCGATTATCTCTATATCAAATGCCTTTTGTTTGCAAAAGTGAATTTGCCCGAGGCAGAATTCCGACTCTATCAAAAGTTGTTCGAAATCATCAACCAGCAATTGGTTCAGCCCGATATCCTAATCTACCTGCATGTTCCCATACACGGGTTACAAAGCAATATCAAAAAACGCAATCGGCCGTATGAGCAGGCTATTCCGGATGAATATCTTTATAAATTGCAGGAGACTTATGTAGGTTATATTAAGCAGCACAACATCAAAACAATATTTATAGATGCCGGTAATGCTGACTTTCTCGGGAATGAAAAGCACTTACAGGTAATTATAGATGCGCTGGAGCAGGATTTTGACGATGGACAACATTATTTCACGTTACCATGAAAGGAGTATGGAGGAGCAGAACAGAAAAGTAAAAGCGTTTGATGCGATCAATGTCCCCGAGTTCAGGCTTTATATTATTATGCGCTTCTTTTTTATCATGGCTTTGCGTATGACAGCAACCGTTGTTGGCTGGAAAATCTATATCCTAACAAGAAATCCGCTGGCTTTGGGAATGATTGGATTATCGGAAGTTATTCCCGCCGTATCCCTCGCACTATATGCAGGGCATGTAATAGACAAAAGCGATAAGAGAAAAATGCTTTTAAAAAGCATTTCTTTTTATCTCATCTGCATCATCGCATTACTGATCATCCACCTGGACTTTACAGAACAGCATGCAGGAAAGAAAATTGTTGAGCTTTCCATTTACCTGGTAATTTTTTGCACCGGAATCATACGCGCCTTCTCTGGTCCAACTACAAACGCTTTGATAGCTCAACTCGTACCTAAAAACATTTTGCCCAATGCTGTAACATGGAGCTCCGGCACATGGCTGATTGCATCTGTTATAGGTCATGCCACTGCTGGGTTTTTGATCGCACATGCGGGCTATACAATTACTTTCTCGGTAATCATAGGATACATCATTGTGGCGATCGTATGCGTTGCGGTTATTGGTCCGAAACCGATCGTTAATCTCAACAGGGAGCAGAGAATCTGGGAAAGTATGAAAGAGGGATTAAGACATGTTTTCAAAACCAAGGAACTTTTAGGAGCGCTTTCACTCGACCTGTTCGCTGTTTTGTTTGGAGGAGCCGTTGCCTTAATACCTGTGTTTGCAGCGGACATTCTCAAAGTGGGTGCGGAAGGATTTGGCTGGCTCAATGCTGCAGCAGATATGGGCGCCATTGCAAGTATCGCATTGCTAACATTCTATCCGCTGCAAAGAAACCAGGGAAGGATTTTGCTTTATGCTGTGGCAGGATTCGGAATATGCATCATTTTATTTGGACTGTCTAAAATCTTCTGGCTTTCTTTTGCAGCATTGATGCTAAGTGGCATCCTGGATGGAATCAGCGTGGTCGTTAGAAGCACTATCCTCCAGTTAAAAACACCTGATTCAATGCGTGGAAGGGTTTCATCCGTTAACTCGATGTTCATTAATTCATCGAACGAACTCGGGCAATTTGAAAGTGGCCTTGCGGCCAAACTTGTTGGGGTAATTCCAGCAGTTGTATTAGGCGGATCAATGACACTGTTTGTGGTTGTTATTACATGGCTGAAGGCGCCCAGCTTACGTAAGCTGGAGTACTGATGGAGTCGGGGTCAGAAGTCGGGAGTCAGGAGTTGGGAGGCAGACAGAAGCACAAAAAGGATACTTCACATTCTAAATACTTCCGTCTTTCATTTTCAAATTTTCAAATCTTCCTGGACACGGCAGCTTCGTTTGCATATTCCTCAAATGAACGATAATACCTCGTTCCTTCAGCTCAAAAATGTGTCTAAAAAGTTCAGAAAGTATTCTGCGAGACAAGTGAACGAACCGCTTTATTGCGGTACTCCAGAGAGAACATACCAAACCGATTCTTCAATACCCTGTTGAAATGAGTGGTGTTTTCAAACCCGCATTCAAAGGCAATATCATTTACGGATTTATTCGAATTGATTACCAATTGATGGGCGTAGTCTAACTTTTTATTCAAGATCCATTGGCCGTGATTTGCATTGTACACCACATGGAAGTCACGTTTGAAAGAAGAAAGGCTGCGGTTGCAAAGTTTAGCGTAGTCGTTCAGAGTTAGATTGAACAAACAGTTGGTTTCCATAACCTGGTGAATCGTATCTGACTGGTGAAGAACTAGGATTGCAGGTATGAATTCAAATCACAATTTGCACAATCAGCGATCATGTGAAGCAATAACTCCGGAACTTCAATTCAAGCAAATCTTCCGACGGCTTTTTTTCAGAATAAAAATAAGGTAGAACCGATTCGATGTAAGCAACCAACAAGTCGTTGGTTTCAATCGGAATAATTAAATGGTTTGATACTCTGGACAACTCCGATTTTTCAATCAATGAAATATGATCACTCAAAAATGAACGCAGATAATTATCAAGAACAAAAAAAGTTACTATACAGGGGACATCGTCAAAGAACTTTTTAATGATGCAGGCGCCTTTTTTAATAAATACGGCACTGCCCTTGGTTAGCAGCCATGAACGACCCGGGGTATGATAAGCCATCTTTCCTGTAAGGAAGTACATAAAGCAATTGTGCTGCGACCATTTTCCAATCTTCGTCTGCTGGATTGGGGAATCATAGTGCACAAACAGAAACTCCTTACAGGCTGGTTGCTTAAAAATATCGGGTCGAGTTTTTTACGCATTCATGGTAATCGGTCATGAACAAACAAAAGATTTTTTTGTGCTACGATTGATGGAATTTCTTACCAACTATTGCTGAAAGGCAAAGAAATTTTGGCCACGAATCGCAGAATTACTAGCAAGTGGCAGACAAAAATGGTTTGAAGCTCGCTCTGCGGCCAGTCATTCGACAAAACTTACCTGGTAGCCATCAGACCCTCCAAAACATAATAGACTATTGGGCAGAATGTGCTGTTCTTCAATGTCAGGGCCTGGCGTTTTACGATAACATCTTCATCTGTATATGGGAATCTATGACAATCGGAAGGGCGCGCCTGATAAATACTACAGTAATTATCAGTCCCTAAAAATGGGCATGGTTTTGTTTTCACGACATAATCTCCATCCGAATCCAATGCCAGATAGGTTTCGATAAAGTCACCTTCTTTCATTTTCAGGTGTCGTGAAATGCGTTTTATATCCGGAGTCTTAAACCTGGGCGAATAATTTTTGCAACAATTAGCACATTGTAGACAATCTATCTTTTGAAAAGCCTGCTCGTGTAGTACCGGGAGCTTGCTTAATATCTTGTTTTTATCAGTACGGCTCAAAAACTGTTTATACTCTTTTTGTCTTTCACCGGATTTCTTTTGCCAGTTGGCAGCGGGATTTAATCCGGGATTTGTTTTATGTTTATCCTCCTTCTTCAACTACATGTCAGTTTTAAAAAATGATTGAATAATTGCAGGTAACATGCTAACTTTCTTCGATAAAGGTATAAAAACGTGCTCTAAGGTTTAACCATTTTCTGTTAACATTATATTTATCCCTCTTGGAATCCTTACTTGAACAGATTCTTATTCTTTTCACCGCACCGGTTTATATCATCCTGATTGGTATAGAAGTGTTATTGACCAATTATCAACAGAGAAAGAGCTACTCGCTAAAGGACTCGGTGATGAACTTCTATTTGATGTTGCTTAATGCCATTATTGACCTCTTTTTTCGTTCCGTATACCTGGTTATACTTGACTACTTCTATCGTCACCGATGGATATCGTTTACAAACGTGATCACTTATTGGTTGATGATTGTTCTCATCGAAGACTTTTTGTATTACTGGCTACACCGGTTCGACCATGAGATCAGGTTTTTCTGGGCCGTGCATGTGACCCATCACTCGTCGGAACATATGAATCTGACTGTGGGTTTTAGGTCTTCAGTATTTCAGCCCTTATACAGGTTTATTTATTTTATTCCCCTGGCATTGCTGGGATTCAAACCCCTGGATATCATTTTTATTTATTCAGCCACGCAGATTTGGGGAATTTTCATTCATACTGAGACGATTCGCAAAATGGGCTGGCTTGAGTATATACTCGTTACTCCCTCGCATCACCGGGTTCACCATGCTTCAAACCCGAAATATCTCGACAGAAACATGGGAATGTTTCTGATAATCTGGGATAAACTATTTGGAACCTTTCAGCCAGAACTCCGCGATTCTGAATATCAACCAAAGAAATATGGACTGACAAGGTCATTAGAAAAAGAAAATCCGGCAACTGTGGTGTTTCACGAATGGAACCAGATGCTCGAAGACGTTAAACAAAAAAATCTTCCCTTGAAAGACAAGTGGCGGTATATATTCGGTCCGCCTGGCTGGAGCCATGACGGAAGCAGGCTGACCAGTGAGGAAATGCGGCAATTGGAATCCGGCAATATCATAACCCAGCCAAAGCGCTAGCATCTATCTGGCCATCCCAGTACAAAATTTTATAATGCTTTTCCACGACCCTGAAGATATTCTCATGCGGTAGTACAGGGCCCGATTGCAAAGCATTTAGGAGGTGGATAACACCTTTATCGGTACGAGTAACAGCATGAAAGCCCTCCCGAAGAAATGTCCCGGTGATAATCGGTGTGTTTTCTCGTTTCGTTGAGATGCCGGACAAATTTTTCTCCCCGGTTGAAAGCAGTTTGGCAGTGCAGACAGACAGAAGCGACCGCGTCGTGACTCCTACCGGAACAATTACAAATAGTTGTATCAGGGATCAGCGAATTTTTACTTGTGACAAGTTTTCCCCGATGATAATTAACGTCTTCTCATATGCCGTTTAGCCCTAACTTTGCGGGCTTCTTCGGAGAACCGACCGAAGTACGATGTATGATGAACAAGGTAGAATGATTAGTACTATTCAGACTGCTGAATTCCGGGTTCTGAGTTCTAAATTCCGAATCCTTTGTTCACTTCGTCGCTCTTACTTTGTATTTAATGATCTCCTCTCAAAAAAAGGTATTAACTATATATGAATTTATTTGCACAGCAAAGCACTGAGTTTATTCGCAGACATATCGGACCAAACAAGGAAGAGACAAAGCAAATGCTCAAGACAATTGGAGCATCCAGTCTGGAAGAGTTGATTAAGAAAACAGTTCCCTCTGGCATCAGAATGGAGCGCCCCCTGAAGCTGGCTCCATCTATGAACGAAAAAGATTACCTCGATCTAATCAAAGAGATTTCATTAAAAAATAAAGTTTGCAAAAATTACATAGGCCAGGGATATTACGACACAATTATTCCCAGTGTTATCCTTCGGAACGTTTTTGAGAATCCAGGCTGGTATACCCAATACACGCCGTACCAGGCGGAAATTTCACAGGGTCGCCTGGAAAGTCTGCTGAATTTTCAAACGACGGTCAGTGACCTCACGGGTCTCCCTCTTGCAAATGCTTCGTTGCTTGATGAAGCCACAGCGGCTGCTGAGGCAATGACGATGTTCTTCAATACGCTCAACAGAGATCATGAACATATTACACGTCCTAAGTTTTTTGTTGACCAGGAAACCTTTCCACAAACCAAGGATGTTTTGCTAACACGAGCCATCCCTGTAGGAATTGAAGTAGTGTTTGGTGATTATAAAAATGCTGAACTGGATGAAAGATACTTCGGTGCACTTGTACAGTATCCCAATGATAAGGGTGCGGTAGAGGATTACCGTGATTTTATAAATAAGGCGCATGGAGTTGACGCGTATGTTGTCATGACAACGGATCTGCTTGCACTTACACTACTCACACCCCCGGGCGAATTGGGTGCAGATGTCGCATGCGGCTCTTCACAGCGGCTGGGTGTACCCCTTGGTTTCGGCGGACCACATGCAGCTTTCTTTGCAGCAAAAGAAGATTTCAAACGCAGTATTCCGGGGCGTATCATCGGAGTTAGTATCGATGCACAAGGTAATCGTGCGCTGAGAATGGCATTGCAAACAAGGGAGCAACATATCAAAAGAGAAAAGGCAACATCGAATATTTGCACAGCTCAGGCTCTACTGGCAAATATGGCCGCTATGTATGCCGTCTTTCACGGACCGGAAGGGCTCAAAAATATTGCTAAGCGAATAACCGTTTTAGCGAAGGCAATTGCAGAACAACTATCGGCTGAAGGTTACGAAGTGCTCAATCAACATTTTTTTGATACGATTGTAATCCGCGTAAAAGACGCGTACACTATTCGCCAGAAAGCCGAAGCGGCATTCCTGAATTTTAGGTATTTCAGCAACGACCTCGTTGGTTTTTCAATCGACGAAACCACTACCTATACTGACGTATTAGACCTATTGCTGATACTTGATAAAGAGAACGAGCAAAGTGTCGCAACGTTCAATATTGACGAAGATGCGACGCTTGACCATATTCCGACCTCGCTTACAAGAACTTCCGAGTTCTTAACACACCCTGTTTTTAACAGCCATCACAGTGAAACCGAGATGATGCGCTATATAAAGCAGCTCGAAAACAAAGATCTTTCGCTGAACACAAGCATGATCTCGCTGGGTAGCTGCACGATGAAACTTAATGCAGCGTCAGAAATGATTCCACTGAGCTGGACACACTGGAGCAGCATCCATCCCTTTGCCCCTTCTGACCAAACCCTGGGATACCAGCTTATCATTAATGAACTCGAACAATATCTATGCGAAATCACTGCCTTTGACGCATGCAGCCTTCAACCAAATAGTGGTGCGCAGGGTGAATACGCGGGATTATTGGTGATCAAAGAGTACCATGAAAGTCGTGGCGATTCACACCGGAATATTATGTTGATTCCGATTTCAGCACATGGAACGAACCCGGCAAGCGCAGTTATGGCGGGAATGAAAGTAGTTGTTGTAAAGGCTTTGGAAAATGGTTATATAGATGTTGAAGACCTGAAAGCTAAAGCGGCCCATAACGCAGATCGCCTTGCGGGTATCATGATCACTTACCCGAGCACTTACGGTGTGTATGAGGAAACAGTTAAAGAGATTACACAGATTGTTCATCAGCATGGTGGCCAGGTCTACATGGATGGTGCAAATATGAACGCACAGGTGGGATTAACGGCACCAGGTTTGATCGGCGCTGATATTTGTCATTTGAACCTGCATAAGACCTTTTCCATTCCACATGGGGGTGGTGGCCCAGGCATGGGACCAATTTGCGTCAAGGAGCATTTAGCAAAGTTTCTTCCCGGGCACGTCTCATTTTCGAATAGTCAACCCAGTGATAGACCACGAGGCGCGGTCAGCGCAGCTCCCTACGGCTCTGCATCAATCTTACTTATCAGTTATGGATATATCCGCATGCTTGGAGCAGAGGGAGTAAAGGCCGCCACAGAACATGCTATACTCAATGCCAACTATATGCGGGCAAGGCTCGAAAAAGAATATGATATCTTGTACACGAACGATAACGGAGAATGTGCACATGAATTTATAGTCGACTTAAGACCATTCAAAAAAAGCGCAGATATAGAGGCAGAGGATGTAGCAAAACGTTTGATTGACTACGGCTTTCACGCTCCAACAATGAGCTTCCCTGTTCCTGGCACAATCATGATCGAGCCTACTGAAAGTGAAGACCAGGCCGAACTTGATCGCTTTTGCAATGCCTTACTTAGCATACGCGAGGAAATACGCGCAGTGGAAGACGGAAAAGCCGACAAAAAAGACAATCCTTTAAAAAACGCACCTCATACAATGCAGATTATTTGCGCGGATCAATGGAATTATTCTTATCCGCGTGAACTGGCAGCCTTCCCGCTTCCATACACACGTGAAAACAAATTCTGGCCTGCCGTTGCAAGAGTAAATAACACTCATGGCGATCGAAACCTGATTTGCACGTGCGAGCCTGTTGAAGCGTACGCTTGAGCGGTTTAAGGTTTATTGTTTATGGTTACGATCAGCTTCCAATCTTTTAATTACCATTAACGATTTGGGCCGTTGTTGGTGTTCTTTCTTTCACCAACAACAGGAACAAAGGTCGCCAATTTGCAAAAAAGTCGAACCAGACAATCAATCTTTCCCCCATGTTGTTGGTGAAAAATGTCAACAACGGATCAAAAAGTTTTGATGTTCCTGTTTCTGTTATTGAAACTCTCTTAACTGCATAAAGGAACTTTAAAACTTAGCCCGAAACCTGAAACTTTAAACTTTAACCTCCCGTCACTCATCCATATTTTCCAGTGACATGTCGGTTTTGCTGGAATTAGCGAGCATGCTATTGATGATGCCTATTTCCTCGGGGGAGAAGTAACGCCATTTACCGGGTTTGAGGCCGTGTAGTTTGATGTTCATGATACGAATTCGTGTCAGCGTTTCTACTTTATATCCAAATGCCTCGCACATTCGACGGATTTGGCGATTGAGGCCCTGAGTTAGGATAATCCTAAATTTCGTTGGGCCTTCCTGCTTTACAAAACACTTTTTTGTCCAAACTCCCAGTATGCGAACACCACTCCGCATCTTCTGAATAAAATCTGTCGTCAGTGGTTTGTCGACGGTCACTATATATTCCTTCTCATGATTGTTTCCGGCGCGAAGAATTTTGTTGACGATATCACCATCATTCGTTAAGAATATCAGACCTTCTGAGCGCTTGTCTAATCTTCCAACGGGAAATATTCTTGATTTGGAATTTATGAAATCGATAATGTTTGATTTGTCTTTGGTGTCAGTAGTGCAGGTGATTCCCTTAGGCTTATTCAGCATGATGTAAACAGGTGCTTTTTTCGTCTTCAATTTCTCTCCATCAATCTTTACCTCATCATGCTCCATTACGCGGTTCCCTTTTGTTGCCTCAACTCCATTTATCGTAACTCTGCCCTGTTCGATATAATGATCGGCCTCTCTCCGTGAACAGAAACCTGTCTCACTGATATATTTATTCAAGCTTTTCTCCATAGGAGAATAAATTTCAGTCATAAAAGTGAAATTGCAAAAGTTCGTATTACATATGCTATACCTTAGTACATACGTATGCCATACCTCGCAGGGTATGGCATAAGTAGCAGCATAAAAAAAGCCACTCAAAAAAAAGTGGCTTTCATTTTTCCGACCTTGTTATATCTAAAGATCCCTGTCGCTATCATATGACCTGTCGGATCTGTTTCTATTCCAATCTGTGCCTCTGTCGCTGTTAAACCAGGATTGAACTGTTTCTTTTGTTTCTCCTGTTTTCTTTTGTAATCTTCCTACCAACTCATCTTCCTTACCTTCTACGTATAGAAGATCGTCGTCGGTAAGATCAGCGTATTTCTGCTTAATATTTCCTTTGATCTGATTCCAGTTACCTCTTAATTTATCTTTCCATGGTTCCATGATCGATATTTTAAGGTGAATAAATAAGGCTGATAATACTTATCATCAAACCCTGTTTCCGCTGATAACTCTGAACAAAATTGCAATGATAGCAATGACTAAAAGAATGTGGATTAAGCCGCCGGCACTATAGACGAAAAATCCTAGTATCCAGCCAATAATCAAAATTACCGCGATGATATAAAGTAGATTACCCATAACAAAAAATTTTTTGGTTCAATAATGTTTCTATAAGTATTCAAATTATCAGGCCAACTTTGCCTTATACAGTTAAGCAGGCCACAATAAACGGTTATACGCGCCTGGCTCATCGTTATTTGTAGAAAAATTTCCATGATAATTAAAAAATGACAGTCTATCACCGTTAGAAGTCACAGATCGCATATCGTTGATCTGGATAAAGCATTGGGAACACTGGCAATCTTTGGTTTGTTCACCTCGCGAGTTGCGCTTTAACTTTCTGAATACCACAAAGTGGTGATATAAAATCATGATTAGTTGCTTTATATTTATTATCTAAATCCCGCCTTCAAAACCTCAAGGTGATTTGTTACAGACCTTCAAATCCACACATATATGCATATGACATTTACCAGTTTGATGCGCCCGGGCAGAAATTTATTAATAGCTGTTGTCCTCGTTTCCACGCAAAGTTGCTACCAATACAGGGTGTTAAATACAAACAATGACCCTTCAACCGAATATCAGAAGACGGTGATGTGGTCATATGCATGGGGCCTTGTAAATAAGCCCAAAGATTTCCATATTCCCAATTGCAGTACCAGCAATGCGATTGATGAAGTGTTGTATAAAAAGAAGTTTAGCCATACAGTCCTTACTCTGTTCACACTTGGTATAGTCTCCCCTGTTGAGGTGAAATGGAGATGTCATAAGCCGTGTCAGAGAGTCGGTGGAATATAGTGCAAGTCGGGAGCCAGGAGTAGGAAGTTGTGAGAATTGATCTATAATTAAGTTTAAATGTTTTCCACTTCATAATTAATCCCGGTTTATACTCCAAACCCGGAGCTCCCGACTCGATTTACGTTTTTAACACGCTTAAACTCTAGCAAATGTCTCCTACCATAACAGCAACTAATCAGAAAACCTGGGTAAACAGGCATGAAACAGTACACCAGGCGATTGATAACTTATTTGATATTGCCAATGGAGAAACGGATGATATTGTAGCTGATTATAACGCTACTACCGAGGCTATACAAAATCTTATAGAAACTGCCATTCAGAAGAAAAAGGGTTTAAAACCGCTCGGAGGAGGATGGTCTTTCAGCGAAGTAACCTGCACGGAGGGCTGGTTACTGAACACTAAGCTTATGAACCTACTGATCGAGATTCGCAATCGCGCGAGTTTGTCGGACGAATTTAAGGGCAATAGGGAAGACCTTCTTTTTGCACAGTGTGGCAATTCCATGCAGGAACTGAATAATTATTTAAGAAAAACGGGCCGTTCATTAAAAACTTCAGGAGCCAGTAATGGACAAACCGTGGTGGGTGCATTTTCCACATGCACACATGGATCAGCGATTGATTTCGGCTCTACTCCCGATTTTATTGTAGGACTCCATATAATTGTGGGTGCACAGGAGCATATCTGGTTAGAAAGAGCTTCTTACCCGGTGGTTTCAGACATATTTATTCAACGGCTACAGACTAAGCTGATCCGTGACGATGAATTGTTTAATGCAGCATTGGTTAGTTTTGGCAGCTTCGGCTTTATCCAGGGTGTTATGATTGAAACGGAACCTCTTTACCTTCTTGAATGTTATCGCCAACGATATCCTCTAGACAGCGCTTTAAAACATGTAATGGAGACACTCGACTTTTCCAGTGCACATTTTTTACCGCATGGTAATGAGCGGCCATTCCATTTTCAGGTGGTCGTGAACCAGTATGACCTCGATGACGGTGCATATGTAACTATTATGTACAAACGACCTTACACAGACAATTATCAACCTCCGATTGTTGATCACGACAAGGCAGGTCCCGGAGATGATGTACCGGCTTTCCTGGGAAAATTTACGCAATTCCTCCCTGTTGTCACACCTTTGATCGTTAACAATTTGATTAAGACATCGTTTCCAACCTTCACAAATGTATGGGGAACCTCAGGAGAGATTTTCACCAACATGGATACACGGGGCAAGCTTCTGAGTACTGCGATAGGCATTCCCATAAGTTTTACAAACCAGGTGAATCAAATGCTGATTGAGCTCAACAAGGTTCACGGACCATTTTCGGGAATATTCTCATACCGATACGTAAAGAAGTCTGACGCAATCCTGGCGTTCACGAAATTTGATCATACATGTGTGGTAGAGCTGGACGGAGTGGAATCAAATACCACAAGACATTTTTATGATGTTGTATGGAATGAACTCATAACAAAAAAAATTCCCCATACTTTTCATTGGGGTAAGATCAGCAACCTTGATCCGGTGAAACTGGAAAAAATGTACCAACAAAATATCAGCAAATGGATAAAGGCAAGAAACACGCTGATGCCAGTTGACGCTTTGAAGGCGTTCAATAATCAAACACTCATAGACTGGGGCCTCGATACAACTTTGTTGCGGCCTTTTTGACAATTAGTGGTTCCGGAATTGGTTACGTAATTCCCATTTAAGGAAAAGATACCAGTAAAGCGATAGTTTTTCAACAGAAATAATTTTTGGCCCGTATTTGGTAATAAGTGAAGTGGTTTTTCATAGGATATTGGATTTTAAACCGGG